>NZ_KV807486.1:0-243 GCF_001812015.1 Streptococcus sp. HMSC073D05 | reverse complement strand
GTTCCCTTCAGCCGGACTTGGGTAATCCTCCAAAATAACAATGGACCTTGTAGGACTTGAACCTACGACCACTCGGTTATGAGCCGAGAGCTCTAACCAGCTGAGCTAAAGGTCCAACAAGATCAACAATATAGCGGCGAAGGGGATCGAACCCCCGACCTCCCGGGTATGAACCGGACGCTCTAGCCAGCTGAGCTACACCGCCATAATATCGGGAAGACAGGATTCGAACCTGCGACACCT
>NZ_KV807485.1:0-358 GCF_001812015.1 Streptococcus sp. HMSC073D05 | reverse complement strand
AATCATGACCACCCGTCAAACGGGTGGTTTGTACCAGGGCTATAAGCCCAGATAACTAGCCAGCGCCTAAAGACGCTGGCTTTCACTTTGTTCAAGCCTTATTGCATTTGACTCGTCACAGACCTCTCAAAGAGGTATACGTACTACTTGCCACTATCCCTAAAGGGATCTTCATATTCTTTTACACTCAACTTATCTAAAGCAATATCTTTTCGCTCTTGTTCCTGAATGTATTTCTTTATTGTGGCTTCATTGAGGCCAACTGTACTTACATAATATCCCTCTGCCCAAAAATGTCGATTTCCAAACTTATATTTCAGATTTGCGTGTTTATCGAACATCATTAGAGCACTTTTAC
>NZ_KV807484.1:0-351 GCF_001812015.1 Streptococcus sp. HMSC073D05 | reverse complement strand
CAAAAAAACCTCCAAACGCGATACAATTAAGGTGTTCAAGCCAATTGTAAAGCGAAAGGAGAAAAATATGGCTCAAAAAGCACATAGTTTATCACACACAAAATGGATGTGTAAATATCACATTGTGTTCACCCCTAAGTATAGACGAAAAGTGATCTATAATCAATATCGAAGTAGTTTGGGAGAAATATTCCATAGATTATGTAGTTATAAAGGTGTTGAGATTATCGAAGGCCATTTAATGCCAGATCATGTTCATATGTTAGTAAGCATTCCACCTAGAATTAGTGTTGCAAGTTTCATGGGATATTTAAAAGGTAAAAGTGCTCTAATGATGTTCGATAAACACGC
>NZ_KV807483.1:263005-308136 GCF_001812015.1 Streptococcus sp. HMSC073D05 | reverse complement strand
ATATTAGTATATCATGACCTACCCTTACTGTCAATACTTTTTTCCAAAAAAATTTATTTTTTTGAAAGTTTTTTTTAAAAAAAAGAAAATAGAGAGGGAATCCTCTCTATTTATATTCTTGTCTGTATTTGTTTTCTTCAGCTTTGTTAGCCCATACATAATGACCTGGTTTAATTTCAACCATTTGTGGTTTATCTTCAGAGTAATCATGTTGTTCTGGATCATAGATTTTTAGAACTTTTTTACGTTCTAGAATTGGATCTGGAATTGGGACTGCTGAAAGTAGGGATTGAGTGTATGGATGGATTGGGTGGTTAAATAGTTCTTCAGTTTCTGCCACTTCTACAATAACCCCTTTATAGATAACTGCAATACGGTCAGAAATGAAGCGTACAACTGACAAGTCATGGGCGATAAAGAGGTAGGTCAAGCCTAATTCTCTTTGGAATTTTTTCAAAAGGTTCAAGACCTGTGCACGTACTGAAACGTCAAGAGCTGAGATTGGTTCATCCGCAATGACAAATTCTGGTTCCATGACAAGTGCACGGGCAATACCGATCCGTTGACGTTGCCCACCTGAGAATTCGTGAGGGTAACGTGTCAAATGTTCTGCTAGAAGCCCAACTTCATGCATAATATTTTTTACTTTTTCCTGACGTTCTTCTTCGCTGTTAAACAAATGGTGGTTGATCAAACCTTCAGAGATAATATAATCAACTGTTGCACGTTCATTCAAACTTGCTGCTGGGTCTTGGAAGATCATTTGAATTTTACGGATCAACTCTGATTTTTCACTATGAGAGTTTTTTCCGTTGATCTTGCGACCGTCATAAATAATTTCTCCAGCACTTGTATCATTCAAACCGATGATCGCACGTCCAATTGTTGTCTTCCCACTTCCTGATTCACCAACAAGAGAGAAAGTTTCTCCCTTATTAATGAAGAAATTGGCATTCTTTACAGCAACGAATTTTTTACTTCCTTCACCGAAGGAAATTTCTAAATCTTTAATTTCAACTAATTTTTCAGTCATTTCCTTCCTCCTATTCTGTAATGTGAGTGAAGCCCATTTTTGAGCCAATCTTTTCGTGAAGGTTTTCGATTACTTCTGGTTTATGAACTGTTGGTGCATCTGGATGGAGCAACCATGTCTTAGCCCAGTGAGTATCGGTTACTTTGAAAGCAGGTGCCTCTTCTTCAAAATCAATCTGCATTGCATAGTCTGAACGAAGTGCGAAGGCATCTCCTTTGATTGGAGCATACAATGATGGCGGAGTTCCTGGAATAGAGTAAAGATCACCATCTGAGGTTGACAATTGAGGCAAGCTTGAAAGCAAGCTCCATGTGTATGGATGTTTTGGATCGTAGAAAATTTCTTCTACTTTACCAAACTCAACAATTTCTCCAGCATACATAACGGCTACTTTATCTGCAATACTTGCAACCACACCTAAGTCGTGGGTGATAAAGATAACTGTAAATTGGTATTCTTTTTGAAGGGATTTCAACAAATCAATGATTTGCGCTTGAATGGTTACGTCTAGGGCTGTTGTTGGTTCGTCACAGATTAAGATATCTGGACGGCAGGCCAAGGCGATGGCAATAACGATCCGTTGACGCATCCCACCTGAATATTGGAATGGATACTCATCAAAACGACGTTCCGCATCTGGAATTCCAACTTTCTCCATATAGTCCAAAGCCATTTCTTTAGCTTCTTTAGCTGTTTTCCCTTGGTGTTTGATAATGACTTCTGTAATTTGTGAACCAATTGTGTTGATTGGGTCCAAACTTGTCATTGGGTCTTGAAAAATTGTAGCGATCTTAGATCCACGAATATTTTCCCAATCTTTATTCGATTTCAAATCTGTCAATTCTTGACCACGGTATTTAATCGAACCTTGGGCAATACGGCCATTATCTTCTAACATTCCGGTGAACGTCTTTGTCAAAACTGATTTCCCTGAACCTGACTCACCAACCAAGGCAAGAACTTCACCTTCTACTAGCTCAAGCGATACGCCACGAATCGCTGTCAGTACGCGATCGCGCACGTCAAATTCCACTACGATATCTTGAGCAGATAAAATAATATTGTTATTTGATGTCATATCTACTCCTCCTATCTATGTGTACGTGGGTCGCTGGCATCGGCCAAGTTTTGTCCGACGATAAAGAATGACAAGGATACTAAAATCAAAACAGTAAGTGGAATCCAGAATAGGTAGGCATTTGTAGTCACGTTTTGAGAATAGTCAGAAATCAACCGTCCCAAACTTGGAACTGTGATTGGAAGACCAAGTCCGAAGAAGGAAAGGAAAGCTTCGTAAGAAATAAAGCTTGGAAGTAACTGTGATGTTTGTGTCACGATAACAGATACCAATTGAGGCAAAATATTTTTCGTAACAATTTTCAAAGTTGGTGTTCCTAATGTTCGGCTGGCAAGGTTGTACTCCAAATCACGGTAACGCATGATTTGGACACGAATGGTATAGGCAATTCCGATCCATCCAGTTAAGGACATGGCAAGAATCAAGTTCCAGAAACCAGATCCCATTGAGTAAGTCAAGACGATAACGATCAACATAAACGGAATGTTTGAAATAACGTTATAAACTTCCATCATGATACGGTCGATGGATTTTGAGATCCCCCAAATTCCACCAACGATAACTCCGACAACCACGTTAATAACAGTGGCGATGAAGGAAATGATAATTGAATTCCGAGCACCAAACCAAACTCCATCAAAGAGAGATTTACCGTTATTATCTGTACCAAAGAAAGCTTTGGCACTTGGTGGATTCAAACGTGCTGAAAAGTCATTTACCTTACTTACGTCGTTGTAATCAAAATTTGAAAACATAGGATAGACAAAACTCATCAAGAGAATCCCAATCAAAATAGCAAGCATAATGATCGTGGTTCTTTTCTTCAAGAACTGTCTAAATACAGATTTCCAGTATGAATACGCTGGAGCATCGATTACTTCAGAGGCAAAGTCATCGCGTTTTACAAACTGAAATTTATTTTTATCGATTGTAGCCATTATTTGCCTCCTTTCGTATTCGTTAATTTAATCCGTGGATCAAGCACTGTCATCAAGATATCACCTAACATGGCAGCAAAGATACCAAGTGATGTGAAGATGAAGACAAGTCCGATGACCATGGTGTTGTTTGATGCTTTAATAGAGTCAATCAACATTTTACCCATACCTGGGAAAGCGAAGACTGTTTCAGTAAGTGTCGCACCTGAGATAACTCCAATGATAGAACCTGGAATACCAGATACCAATGGAACCATCGCATTTTTGAAGATGTGTTTTCTTGAGATCTCACGTTCTGACAATCCTTTTGAACGAGCAAAACGGACGAAATCTTGCGAATGGATATCTATCATGTAACGACGAATCCAAACTGCGATAAATGGCGCACTCAACAAACCAAGAATCAGAGACGGCAATACATATGAACGCCAGTCCTGTGCTCCAAGTACTGGGAATGAGTCTGGAAGTCCAACAAATGAACCTGCTAGACGCACAATGTAAACAAGGGCAATAGTTGGAAGAGACATCATAAATGTCAAGGTTGCTGTTGAGATGCTATCAAACCATGAGTTCTTGAAAAGAGCCATGTAAGATCCTAATGGGATCGCAATCAAGTAAGCAATCGCAATACCAATTAAACCAATGATTGAAGAAGATGCAATCATTGATGGATTCTCATAGTTGCTCAACGTTGCTGTATAAGCGTCCCCTTTACCAAATCGACTGATGTCTTGTGAGTCTGCCTTACTTGGTGATTTGTAGGTACGTGAGTAGATATCGATTGAAGATGTCTTTTTACCTGTTGGGAAGTTCACTTCACTCTTCTTAGTCGTTCCTTGTCCTTGGGTAATAACTTGAAGAACAGGGGTATTTGAATAAGTTGGATATGAATTTCCAAGGTTTAAGGTTACAAAGTTTTGGTGTACATATGGGAATTGACCATTAAAGTACAAGAGGTATTTGTGTTTCGTACCAGAACCTACTACTGACCAACCAATAGATGGATCATTTTCAATACGGATATAGCGTTTGAGGTTTGGATTTGAGGCATCTTTCACCCAACCTGGATGATCAAACTGAATCAAATTCGCATAGAAGCTGATGACACGTTCAAAAACCGGAATTTCACGCACCGCATAGAAAGACTTACTTTCCGGGAAACGTTTCAACTGCCAACCATGACCTAATTTGTTAATGTATTCCTTATAGATCTTTTCATTAGCAGTCGTCGCATCAACTGTTACAGAAGAATCTTCTTTACTTGCTTTTTGTTGCAAGCTCTTTGAATCCATGTATTCCAAATAACCCATGCGATCGTAGACTGTATTTTCGTAGTTGATCTTCGAATCCTTTGTCTTCGCTACTTTATTGTAGTTAGGGTCATTTTTAAAGATGAGATTTCTCGGTGTTAGCGTATAGATAATCATGTAGGTTAATGTCGTGACGAGAAAGATCGACACTAACGAACGCAAAATACGCATAAAAACATATTTTTTCATATTTCATTCCTTTAATGTCCAAAAGAACTTTCTCCCCTAGAAGAGAAAGTTCTAATGAAAATCAATAATTTAATTATTTAACGTGTTTTTCAAGATCTTGTTGAGCTTTTTTGTTTGACTCAGCTTTTTCTTTTTGCCATTTCTTAAGGGCTTCATCGTATTGTTTCTTAGTAACCGGCTCATCTTGAACTTCAACGTATTTCAAGTATGTTGAACCTTTGTTACCTGTTTGTGATGATGGTTCAGAGAATGGAACTACCTTAGAAACAACTGTTGCAGCACCTGTACTTGACATCGTTGGAATAACAATCGCACTATCTGTCAACCAAGCTTGAGCTGCTGCGTATTTTTCATAACGTTTCACAACATCTTGTGTTTCGTTGTTTGCATCGTCAAGAAGTTTTGCAAACTCATCCAAACCTACAGCTTTTGCTGATGGGTTATCTACACCACCTGCAAAACCAAGGTAAACTTTTGTTTGGTCCTCAGAAGCTGGTTGAAGAGTATCAAGGTAAGTTGATGGATCATCATAGTCTGGGTTCCATCCTACCATTCCTTGAAGATCCCAGTCTGCGTCTGCAGCTGATGGCACATTCAAAGTAATATTCAACACTTCGTCTGAGTCCATCATTTGAAGATCAAGAACGACATTGTCTTTACCAAGAGTATCTTCCACAGTTTGTTTCAGAGATTGCATCCGTGAAACAAAGTTTGTAGAATTTTGTGCTACCGGTACATCAATATGAATTGGGAATTGAACACCATCTTTTTGAAGTTCAGCTTTGGCTTTTTCAAGTTGTGCTTTCGCTTTATCTTTGTTGTAAAGACCATCTTGACCATCTGCAAGGTTGATACCCTTCCATTGGTCTCCATAAGTATTCAACTTATCTGCAACTACATTTCCGAAGTCTTTTCCATCTACTTGTACGAACGCAGGTGCAACATATGTATTACGGATAGCTGGTTTAGCAAATTCTTTACCATTGACTTGTGCTGAGTAGCTTTCACGGTTCAAGGCAAAAGTGACGGCCTGACGGAAATCTTTGTTCAAAATTGCTTTCTTAGTAGAAGATTTTTCAGCATCGGATTTCTTAGCAGTGTGTTTGTAAGATTGACGATCAAGGTTAAAGCCAAGAACTGCTACACCTGATCCTGCTGGTGTAGTAAAGATATCGTCTTTATATTTTTTCTCTACAGTTGCAAAGTTTGAACTTGCAGGGAAAAGGCGAGCTTTTGTATAAGCACCATCAGAGAATCCACGTGCCAATGAATCTTGGTCTGATCCATCGTAATAAGTATATTTTACTTCTTTCAGGTGAACGTTTTTCTTATCCCAGTAGTTGTCATTCTTTTCAAATACAACAGATGATTTTGAAGTGATTGATTTAAGAAGGAAAGGTCCGTTTGCAAGGATTGACTTCACATCGTTTGGTTGACCAAAATCATCTCCCTTACTCTTCAAGAACTCTGTGCTTATTGGGAACAAAATTCCGTTAGTCGTTTTAGAGTTCCAGAAGGTTTCAGGTTTATTCAATGTATATTGAAGTGTGTAATCGTCAACAGCTTTGACACCAACTTGGCTAAAGTCTGTAGTTTTTCCTTGCACATAATCATCCAAGCCTTTGATTGAGCCTTGAACTAGTGGAAGTTCTTCTGATTTTTTATCAGCAGCGTGTTTCAAACCAGTCACGAAGTCTTTGGCAGTCACTTCGCCGTGTTCTTCACCATCCGCATCATACCATTTGACACCTTTACGAATCTTGTAGGTATAAGTCAAACCGTCTTTAGAAACAGACCAGTCTTCCGCAAGTGAAGGTACAAGGTTACCGTATTTATCATTTTCTAACAAACCGTCTACCACATTTGTAGTGATGTCATGGGTAGCAGCTTTAGAAGAAATTGTATAGTCCAAAGTTGTTGGATCTGAAGTGTAGACATAACCATAGTTTTTGTCTTCGCCTGAGCTTGCTTTACTAGTATTAGAACCAGAACATGCAGCTAACAATCCAGCTGCAAGGAGTGTTACTCCGGCAACTGCGAATACTTTACCTTTTTTCATAGGAATTCTCCAATAGTTTTTTTAGATTTGTTTAAGATTATATCACAAGTAGAAAAAAAAGTAAACTAAATTTTCTGAATATTTGCTTCAACACCAGCCAAAAACCTTGCTATGATTGACTTTTTAGCCTAATTGATGATTTTACGATTTTCCATTAATCATTTGTATGATACAATAGAGAGGACTAAGCAACGAGGAAACAACTGTGAAAAAATTCTTTCTTTCTTTTTTAACCTTCATGCTGCTGTTATGCAGTTTACCTTATCAAGTCGTTCTAGCAGATGATCTGGATCTTCCTGCTCAAAGTGCTATTGCTGTTGAAGCTGATACAGGTAAAATCTTATATGAAAAGGATTCGGAGAAAAAGCGAGATGTGGGGGGACTATCTACACTCTTGACTACTTATCTGATTTTCGAAGCCATTCATGAAAAAAAACTTTCTCTAAAAGATCCTATCAAACTGTCTGAGAAAGCTCTGGCTTTAAATGATATCGAAGGTGCTGGTACTCTTCCTATGGAAGCGAACCAATATACGGTTGAACAGTTATTGACTGCTCTTTTAGTTGGAAATTCTAGCACTGCTGCCTTGGCCTTAGCTGAGAAAGTGGGGGGCTCTGAGAAAAGCTTCGTTGAAAAAATGAAGAAAAAACTTGCTGAATGGGGCATTCAATCTCCTCATTTAATCAATGCTACCGGATTAAATACTCAAACCATCAGCGGAGATCCTGACGGGAAAGAAGACGAAAATCAATTGAGTGCTTATGATATTGCTGTTATTGCCAAGCACTTACTCCAGGATTTTCCTGAAGTGACCAAATATACTTCAAAGCCCACTGCTCTTTTTTCAAACACGCAGATTGAAAACCCCAATCTGATGCTAGAAGGCATGCCGAATTACCGTTCGGGAGTCGACGGACTTCGGGTCAGCAACTCTACCAAAGGTGGCATCACCTTTGCTGCATCGACGACGCAAAATGGCATCCATATGATCACAGTTGTCCTAGGAGTGGAGGCAGTTGACGGTGATCCATATGCACGCTTTGTGGCTACTTCTTCTCTGATGAACTACGTGGTACGGACCTTTGTTTCTTCCATTGCCGTCAAAGAAGGAGATCCCTACGGAAAAAGTAAGGCAACTATCATGGATGGGAAGTCAGAGACTGTTTTAGCTGTTGCAAAAAAAGACTTCTATATCGTTGAAAAGCAAGGCAGTCAAGCAGAACCAAAAATTCAATTCAAGAGTGACCAAGAATCATTCCGAGCACCTGTCAAATCAGGCACAAATCTTGGAAAATTACACTACACTGATCCAGATAAAATCGGACGTGGCTACTTAGAAGATCAAGAGCCAACGGTCGATATGGTATCGGGAAGAACCATTGAGAAAAGCTTTTTCTTAAAGGTTTGGTGGAATGAATTTGTTCGTTATGTCAACGAAAAGCTATAAGCAAAAAAATCACAATGGAGTCAAATCCATTGTGATTTTATTTTGCTATTAAAACGAATTATCCTACAGATCCTTCCATTTCGTAGCTAATGAGTCGGTTTAACTCAACGGCATATTCCATTGGAAGTTCTTTTGTAAAGGGTTCTACAAATCCCATGACAATCATTTCTGTCGCTTCTGATTCAGACAGACCACGACTCATCAAATAATAAAGTTGCTCTTCTGAGATTTTTGAAACCTTAGCTTCGTGCTCCAAAGCAACTTGTGAGTTGTGGATTTCATTAAATGGAATCGTGTCTGATGCAGATAAATCATCCATGATAATAGTGTCACACTCAATGTGAGAAACTGATTTCTTAGAGTTCTTGTTGAAGGTCACTTGTCCACGGTAGTCTACCTTTCCGCCACCCTTCGCGATGGATTTCGATACGATAGACGAGCTAGTGTGAGGGGCATTGTGGATCATCTTGGCACCTGTATCTTGGTGTTGACCTGCATTCGCAAAGGCAATGGACAACATGGTCCCACGCGCTCCTTCTCCATCCAGATAAACAGATGGGTACTTCATGGTTGTCTTGGCTCCTAAGTTCCCGTCGATCCACTCAACTGTGGCATCTTTTTGAGCTTTGGCCCGCTTGGTGACCAAGTTGTAGACATTGTCAGACCAGTTTTGGATGGTCGTGTAGCGCATGTATGCACCATCCAAGGCAAAGATCTCAACAATCGCTGCATGGAGGCTATTGCTTGAATAGGTCGGTGCTGTACAGCCTTCTACATAGTGAACACTTGCCCCCTCATCCACGATAATCAAGGTACGCTCAAACTGACCTGTATTTTCATTGTTGATACGGAAGTAAGTTTGAAGGGGAACGTCTACTTTTACGCCTTTTGGCACATAAATGAAGGTTCCACCAGACCAGACTGCTGAGTTTAGGGCAGCCAATTTGTTATCCGTTGGTGGCACTAACTTCGCAAAATACTGTTTGAATAGGTCTGGATATTCTTTTAGGGCAGAATCTGTATCGGTAAAGATAATCCCCAACTTTTCAAACTCTTCTTTCATATTGTGGTAAACCACTTCTGATTCATACTGAGCAGAAGCTCCCGCTAGGTAAGCACGTTCCGCTTCAGGAATCCCGATACGCTCAAAGGTTTCCTTGATTTTCTCTGGAACTTCGTCCCATGAACGGGCAGGTTTGTCCGAAGGTTTTTGATAATAGATCAAATCATCAAAGTCAATCTCTGATAGATCGGCTCCCCAGGTTTGCATGGGCATCTTTTTGAAGGTTTCAAAAGATTTCAAACGGAATTCGAGCATCCATTCTGGTTCATTTTTTGCTGCAGACAATTCACGAATAACCGCTTCATTCAATCCCTTCCCGGTAGAGAGAATGGGTTGAACGTCATCGTGAAATCCAAATTTATATTCACCGAGATCAATTGGTTTCGGTTCGACTCTTTCTTCAGCCATAATTTCCTTTCTTTCTCTGTTTCTTCTTTTAATTATTTGCTACGTTCGATCGCTTTTTTAAGAGCATTCCAGGAGAGGGTCGCACATTTAATCCGTTGTGGAAATTTTGAGACTCCAGATAAAAAGGCTGCGTCTCCTAATTCCTCTTGGCGAGGATCTGACTTCCCTTGGACCATTTCTGAAAAGACCTGCGCCAATTCCTCGACTTCCTCTTTTGTTTTTCCCATTACAGCATCCGTCATCATACTAGCTGAAGCGGTTGAGATCGTACATCCTGAATTAACAAAGGCGATATCTTCCACCCTGTCATTCTCATCAAATTTCACACTTAACTGGATCACATCTCCACAAGTTGGATTGTTGAGTTGGATCTGATCAACATCTTCAATCTGGCCCTGATGGTGAGGGTGTTTTGAATGGTCAGCTACGACCGCCATGTACAGCGAATCTAATTTAGAAAGTGCCATTGAAAAACTCCTTTGCTTTGATCAATGCCTCAATTAATTTATCACAGTCCGCTTTGGTGTTGTAGATATAAAAACTTGCTCTCGTTGTCGCTGGGACTTGTAGGTATTGAAGAAGCGGTTGTGCACAGTGGTGACCTGCACGAACGGCAATCCCTTCATAATCTAGTGCTGTTGCTAAGTCATGCGGATGGAGATCTCCTAGATTGAAGGAAATGACGCCAGAACGTTGGGCTAAGTCTTGGGAACCATAGATGGTCAAGCCTTCGATCGCCTGTAATTTTGGAAACACATAAGCAATCAATTCTTGCTCATGCGCTTCTACCTGGTCCATCCCCAGCTCTTCTAAGTAATCGATTGCTGCACCAAGACCGATTGCACCAGCCATATTGGGTGTTCCAGCTTCAAATTTCCAAGGTAATTCCTTCCAAGAGGCAGATTGTTCGTAAACAAAGTCAATCATCTCGCCCCCAAACTCGATCGGAGACATTTGCTCTAAGATATCTTCCTTCCCATAGAGGACACCAATCCCTGTTGGTGCAGCCATCTTATGGCCAGAAAAAGCAAAGAAATCCGCATCTAAGTCTTGTACATCAATGGCCATATGAGGGGTTGATTGAGCCCCATCTACGACCATGATCGCTCCAACTTCATGAGCTAATCGAGCAATTTCCTTGATCGGATTGACCACCCCTAAGACATTGGAAGCATGGGTGATGGAGACAAATTTTGTCTTCTCACTAAGCTTACTCTTTAAGTCCTGCATATCCAGTAAGCCATCTTTTAGATAGACATAGACCAGTTTTGCTCCTGTCTTCTTGCAGGCTTGCTGCCAAGGAATGATATTGGAGTGATGTTCCATGATGGAAATCAGGACCTCATCCCCTTCCTTTAGGACTTCTTCTGCGTAGCGGGCTACCCAGTTGAGTCCGGTCGTTGTCCCTCTTGTAAAGAGCACTTCCTTGGTTGATGAAGCCTTGATAAATTTTCTGACTTTCTCACGCACCGCCTCATAGGCTGCTGTCGCTCGTTCAGCCAAGGTATGGACTCCACGGTGAACATTGGCGTTATCTTGCAAATAATAGTGATTAACGGCTTCAAGAACACGTTTGGGTTTTTGCGTCGTCGCTGCATTATCTAGATAAACCAAAGGCTCATCGTGGACGAATTGATCGAGAATGGGAAAATCTTGAGCAATCGTATTTTTATCTAGCATTGTTTCTCCTTAGCGTTGAGATAACTTTTCTTCGATGGTGGCAATCATTTCATCACGTACTTCTTTAACTGGGATTTCAACAATAACAGATCCCAAGAAACCACGCACCACTAAGCGTTCTGCTGTGTGTTGATCCAGACCACGACTCATGAGGTAATACATATCTTCTGGGTCCACTTGACCGATCGATGCAGCATGGCCTGCTGTAACGTCATTTTCATCAATCAAGAGGATTGGGTTGGCATCTGAACGCGCTTGGTCCGATAACATCAAGACACGGCTTTCTTGCTGGGCATCTGCTCCTTTAGCCCCCTTGATAATATGACCAATTCCGTTAAAGGTCAAGGTTCCTTTTTCAAGAATAACCCCGTGTTGCAAGATGTTTCCGATCGAGTTGCAACCAAAGTTAGTCACACGTGTGTCAATTCCTTGCACCTGACGACCACTTGATAAGGCAACGACTTTCAAATCTGCATGACTTCCGTTTCCAACCAAGTCACTGTCAAAATCTGCAACCACGTTACCTTCGTTCATAACACCGATAGCCCAATCAATGCTGGCATCCTGACCTAGTTTCCCACGTCGACTGATGTAGGCTGTGACATTTTCACCCAGACGGTCAATCGCCGCAAATTTCACTTGGGCACCTGAGCGGGCAATCACCTCAACCGTCACATTAGCAGTTGCTTTTGCTGAGCCATCACCTTTTGATTCCAAGCGTTCCAAATAGCTGAACTTGCTATTTTTGCCTGCGATAATCAAAATGTGTTTATTAAAAGGTACATCACTGTCGCTATCCTGGTAGAAAATACCTTCGATTGGTTCTGAAATTTCGACATTGTCTGGAATATAAAGGACAGCCCCACTATTAAAATAAGCTGTGTGGTAAGCTGCTAGCTTGTCGTCATCGTATTTGACTGAGGACATGAAGTAGCCTTCCACCACCTGTGGAATTTCTTCTAGGGCAGAATGGAAATCTGTGAAAAGGACTCCTTGGTCTGCCAAGGCTTGTGGCACCTGTTCAAATACAGTTTGGGTTCCAACTTGTACCAATTTTAAGTTTGAATCGAGGGCTGTAAAATCGGGAACATTGGCAGAAGCCTCGCTTTCTGTGATCGTCCCATCCCCAAGATTCCAGCGGTGAAATTTGACGCGTTCAATGGCTGGCAATTCCAACTGATCGATCTTGTCAAAAGCTTTTTTTCGTAAATCTTGCAGCCAGCTTGGCTCAGCATGCAGTTCCGAAAAGAGGGTAATATTTTCAATACTCATTTTTTTCTCCTAATAAAGATACTATCTGTTTGATTTTATGACAACATTAGATCACTTGTCATCAGGTTATAGTTCTTCTTTATAGTCGTAACCGAGTTCTTCTGCGAGTTGGGCATAGCCTTCACGTTCCAAGCGTGCAGCCAATTCTGGTCCACCTGAAAGCACAACACGACCTTCCATCATCACATGAACGACGTCAGGAGTAATATAGTTCAACAAACGTTGGTAATGGGTGATGATCATCGCTCCAAAACCTTCACCTCGCATTGCATTAACCCCTTTAGATACGACCTTAAGAGCATCGATATCCAAACCAGAGTCAATTTCATCCAACAGGGCAAATGTTGGTTCCAACATCAACAATTGAAGAATTTCATTGCGTTTTTTCTCACCACCTGAGAAGCCTTCGTTCAAATAGCGTTCTGCCATTTCTTCTTTCATGTTGAGCAATTCCATCTTTTCATCCAATTTTTTGATGAAATCACGAATAGAGATCTTCTCGTCCTCTTCTTTACCAGCATTCATGGCTGCACGTAAAAATTCTGCATTGGTAATTCCTGGGATTTCTGAAGGGTACTGCATAGCAAGGAACAAGCCCATCCGTGCACGTTCATCTACTTCCAATTCCAAGATGTTGACACCATCAAAGAGAATCTCCCCTTTGGTTACTTCATAATTCGGATTTCCCATAATGGCAGCTGACAGAGTAGATTTCCCTGTTCCGTTTGGTCCCATGATGGCTGCGATCTCACCAGTTTTTAGGGTCAGGTTTACACCTTTTAAAATTTCTTTGCCTTCAATTTCAACGTGAAGGTCTTTAATTTCTAATGTCGACATTGCATTCCCTTTCTTTTTACTTTGAAGTCTAGAAGGTTCTCAAAGCAAAGATTCCTTCATCACAAAGTATTTTTTTACCTTTCAAGTATATCAAAAAAAAGCCTAAATGGCTTTTCTTTTGATTAGAACTATTCTTATTTAGTTTTTTCTTTTCGTTTTTGACGAACTTCCTCCCGGTAGGAAGAATTCCCTATATAGCGCAGAACATTTAACAAAGGACTATGATGTGGCCCCAATACCCCAATCAATTCTGCTAACAACTCTACTCCAAACAAGAGCCCGATCACTAGTAGGACGCCCCCAATGCGACTCGAGATGTTGAGCAAGAGAGAAATCAAGGAGAAGATCATCGAAATTCCATAGATCACCAATACAGTTCCCCGATGTGTCAAGCCCAGAGAAAGAAGTCGGTGGTGCAAGTGATTGCGATCCGGTTTATAGAATTTTTGACCAGACAGGGTCCGACGGATAATGGCTAAAAAGGTATCTGTAATCGGTACACCCAAAATGATCATAGGGGTAACGACCGCAACAGCTGTTGCATTTTTCAAACCTTGCAAGGACAAGACAGAGATCATGAATCCGATAAACAAGGCACCGGTGTCTCCCAAATAGAGAATGGCCGGATGGTAGTTAAAGGGAAAGAAACCTGCGATGGACGCAACCAAGACAAAGATCGTCATGGTCAGAAAGAGATTGGGTACTGGTAGAAAGAAATAGGACACAATCCCCATTGTCACTAGGGAAATAATAGAGACCCCACTCACCAATCCATCTAATCCATCAATCAGATTGACCGCATTGGTAATAGAAACAATCCAAATCACCGTCAAAAGATACGATAGCCATGGTTCAAAATGAAGTAAGGGACCACCGAATGGAATCTTAAAATCATTCAGCCGAAAATCTGTCAAAAACCAGACCAGACTCGCTGCCAGCAGGATGCCGATCATCTTTTTCTTGGCAGACAACTCTTTTACATCATCGATCAAGCCTGTGAGCGCGATAATCCATCCTGCGCCCACGACCGGCAAGGTATAGGATAGGTAACTTTTGATTGGTGCGGTAGTGGATGTCAGCATAGGAATAAACACAAGAGTCGCAATTGAAAAAGCAATCACAATAGACAGTCCACCAGCGCTTGGCATGGGCTTGGTATTGATCCGACGCGCATTTGGATAATCTACGGCATCAATCTTAAAGGAGAATAGGCGAACCAAGGGCGTCAATACCAAGGCAATCATAAAAGTTCCAATCAGCACCAGAACAAATTGCAAGGAAAAAGACATCATAAGCTAGCAACTTTCTTCAAATTCTCAATCGCACCAGACACCATTAATAAATGACCATGTTCCTGCAGAACGGCCCGTGTCACTTCTGAATCATCCGCATACTCCCGAATGATAGCAAGTAACCAGGTTGGATATTGATTTGGTTGATCTTCTGTATCGATCAAGACAGTTAAATAATAATCAGATCCCATTTTGTATAATTCAGAGGTATCCACTGGAAAGCTGACCGTTTTTGAAAAGGCAACTGCTTGCTGGATATTTGAAAAACGCAAAATGTAATAAATATACTGACTTACTGGTGCTTCAGGTGTCGGATCTTGTTCTTGATTGTCCCGCAACTCTTCTTGTTCCAAATGGTGGATAGCTTCTGCATCCCCTTTTGTCTTATCAGAGATTGTTTTTTCCAAGGTTTTGATAAATTCATCTGGCGTCATGCACGACAACTCTTCCATATCAGGAAGATCTGACAAATCCTCAAAATCCAATTGTTGGTCAATTTTTGATTTGGTAACAAAAACATCCAATTTATCTGGTTTTGGTGTCACACGGAAACTCAGCATCCCGCTATCCAGGAAGCTTTCAGGCATTTCGAGCTCATCCAAAATAGTGTAGAAAAATTCTTCTGTTTTTTCTTGTGGGACAAGGAAATCAGCAATTTCCATTCCGCGTTCTTCTAAGTCTTCTAGTTGGATCGTGATCTTAATGGTTGAATCACTAATTTGCTTCATCTTCATAGCATAACCTCATACTTCTAGTCTTACTATTATACTAAAAAATTGGATAGAATTCAAAAAAAGGATGCATAGAAAAGAGGTCGGGACAAAAGTCTCCAACCTCAGAAAATAATTTGATCAAGTTCAAGCCTTCTCTTAGAAAATAACACGGAAGAGTCCATACAATAACAAGATGGAACCAAGAACGATCCGGTATTTCCCAAAGACGGTGAAATCATGATTTTTCACATAATCTGTCAAGAAGCGGATAGCGTACATGCTGACCACAAAGGCCACTCCCATCGCTACCAGTAGAATAAAGAGTTGCCCCAGTGCTAGTGAATGTCCGCCAAGAGCGAATTTTCCAACCTTTAAGAGGCTAGCCCCAAACATAGCTGGAATCCCCAAATAAAAGGTAAATTCTGTCACCACTGGGCGGCTAACACCATTGATCAAACCACCTACAATCGTAGCACCTGAACGGCTTGTTCCTGGAAATAGCGATAAAACTTGGAATAGTCCAATATAAAGAGCTGTTCGATAAGGTAACTTATGCAATTCCGTTACTGCTGGCTCAACTTGTTCCCGTCTTTCCAGATAGATAAAGGCAATCCCGTAGGTGATCAACATAATCGCAACGGAAATCGAATTGTGGAAATGCGCCTCAAACCAATCATCTAATTTAAAAACAAAGACAAGCGGGAGGGTTGCAACCGCAACTTTTGCCCATAATTGCCAAGTTCGACGTACTTCTAGTGGAGATTTCCCAGGTTTGAAGGGATACAATTTATCAAAATAAATCACCACAACTGCTAGAATCGCACCCAATTGGATCACGACATTGAACATCTCCATAAAGGCTGGATCTTGATTTTTAAACTGCACAAAATCCTGTAACAGAATCAAGTGACCTGTACTTGAGATCGGTAACCATTCTGTAATCCCCTCGACAATCCCAAAAAGAACCGCCTTGATTAATTCGATCAGAAACATCTTTTTCTCCTAAACTTACATTTGCTCTATTATATCATAAATCCATGGACTGGACCAGGCCTTCTAAACTAGAAGGGAAAGAGCGACCAAGACCATTCTTAGTGCTACTTAGAAGGCACCAAAGCCTCCTCCGCCTCCTCCGCCAGAGAAACCTCCTCCACTACCAGAGGAAACTGTGAAATGACTAGCTGTCGATGCTGTCGATCCATAAGTAGACATGGCATGACTTGAGTGGGTCACATCATGATAGAACGGGGTGTAAACGAAGGCGTTTAAGGCTTGATTTTCTAAATGAATATTCCGAAGTTTCATGACCTTTGTGACCTGATCGGCTACACCATACAAGGCCGCATAAACCAATAAGCGGTTCCATAGGACCAGAGACTGCAACTCTGCATCGTTAAGGTGAGCAATCTCTTTTAACATCCGACCAAAACTATCCCAGTAATAGCGTTGCTCAGCACCCGCAAGATTGACAACCCCATCTCGTAGGCAGGCCTTAAAGACACCATTGAAGCGTACTGGCATAAACCAAAGTATGAGGATCCCTATCAAACAAGGAACAGAGAACCAACCCATCCCAAAGATAGCAAAGATTTCTGCTCCAAGAGCGATAAACCAAGCAGCCCAACCAAAGAAGAGACTTCGTCTAGCTTGTGCTTCTTCATTTGCCTCTAAAGGGCGATAGTAGCTTGGCAAATGGAGATCTTCCACCTTGCGATGAACATCTCGGGCCACTTGGTTGACAGCCGTATCAAAACGAGCCTGAGCCTTACTTCCTAGTGAACGAATCGCATCTTGATCTGCTTTTTTAGCATGTTTGTATACATCATCACTAAATTCATAATTCTCAAAGAGACGGTTAACAGGACAGGAAACTTGATCCCCAAAAGCCATATTCATAAAGGAGCGTTCAAAATCATCCACATGTCCATGAGACTTTCTCGTCAAAACGACTTCATTTCCTTGTTGCTCGTAGACAATCACTCCACGATCCATCAAATCCAGCAATGTAGCTTGAAGCATTTTTTCAAATGTAAACACTGGCGGAGTTGCCTTCTCTTTATTGGTCGGGGAGGCCTCGTCTAATTCAGCTGAATAAACAACCGAGCTCATAACAAGAGGTGCAATATCCTGTGGAATCTCATAAAGACGAGTATTGGTCGGATAGGTCACACCAGGCCAAATCATTTTTTTGAACCGATTGCGACCCAAGAGAGAAAGAAGCCAGAGTGCAATAATGAAGGCTGGCAAGATCCAGTTCCAAAACATGCGTGTCCAGTATTTTTCCTGTTCAATTTTAGCTTGGTTCTTGTGAAATTCATCCAATTTGGTTAATCCTGTATTTCGACCAGAATCATACAAAGTAGTTAGATCTGACTTCAACCAGTAACCATACAACTCCACAGCCTTTCCTTTGCCTAGGTTATAGAAAGTGGCAGAATAGATTCCATCTTCTTTCTTTACAGTCACATCCGGTCCCATAAAGGCTGTATGGATATACAGTTCCGATTGGGCATTAGCTGGTGCAAACTTAGGGATGACACGAAACTGAACTTCGTCCACCTTCTGATCGCCATCAGTAATTGGTTTCCAATTCAACTGCAAGATATCCTTATGTGAATAGAGGAGATTTTTTAATTTCCATGTGACTTTTATTTTGACAGTATCTGTCGCTACACCACTGTTATAAATTTTCACTCGGTAGCCATCACCTAGATTCGTAATCTCGGGTTCTCTTTGAAGATCACGACCTTCCACCTCAACCTTTGGCGGTATCTCAATTGCAAAGCCTTGTGGCATGTTCCCCGCAGTTCCTAGGCTAACATACTGCCCTCTATAAGAATCTTTGAAATAATAAACCAGTTCTTCCTCATAGGTGGCGTCGTCCCAAGTGTCCAAGGTCAAGGTTCCACCATAGTAAAGTACATCATAAGATGGGCTAGATGCATGGACATTCTGACTGACAAAAAGACAGGCCAGAAAGGCAAAAAAAACATACAAATACTTTTTCATTTGATCACGCTCCTTTGTATTATTATAGCATTTTTTAAATAAAAAGAGGACCATGTTTGAAATGCAACCTATTTTACTGTACAATAGGAGAAGTTAAAATAAGGAAGAGGAGAAAAAATGAAAAAAACATTATTCGCGCTCTTAACAGGGCTTTTCATTTGCCTGGGGATCACACAGGTTGCTCATGCAGATGACTATTTACGAATCGGAATGGAAGCGGCCTACGCTCCTTTCAACTGGACCCAAGAAGATGATGCAAATGGAGCTGTTAAAATTGACGGTACCAATCAATATGCCAATGGGTACGATGTCCAAATCGCCAAAAAAGTTGCTGAGGATTTAGGTAAAAAACCTTTGATCGTGAAAACATCTTGGAACGGTTTAATTCCAGCACTCACATCTGGTAAAATCGATATGATTATCGCCGGGATGAGTCCCACTGCTGAACGTAAAAAAGAGGTCGCCTTCTCTAATAGCTACTATACCAGCGAGCCGGTCATGCTGGTCCGCAAAGACGGAAACTATGCGAATGCCACTAGTCTAGATGACTTTAAGGACGCAAAGGTTACCTCTCAACAAGGGGTCTACCTCTACTCGCTTATTTCTCAACTCAAAGGGGCAAAACAAGAAACCGCCATGGGAGACTTTGCTCAAATGCGTCAAGCGCTTGAATCCGGCGTCATCGATGCTTATGTTTCCGAACGACCAGAAGCCCTAACCGCTGAGTCCGCTAATTCTAAATTTAAGATGATCCAATTCAAAAAAGGATTTGAAGTTGGAGAAGAAGATGCGACCATCGCTATCGGGATGAAGAAGGGCGACACTAGAATTGACCAAGTCAATGCCGCACTAGCTAAGATTTCGTCTGAAAACCAAGTCAAACTCATGGATGATATGATTAAGAAGCAACCAGCTTCCAGTGATGCTAGTGATGATAAGCAGACATTCTTTAGCCAAATGATGAAGATTTTAAAGGATAATGGCCCACAGTTCTTACGAGGAACGGGTATGACCCTCCTCATCTCCATGACAGGGACCATTGCTGGTTTGATCATCGGTTTGTTAATCGGTGTCTTCCGAACAGCTCCGAAGGCTAAGAATAAATTCCTTGCTGGATGTCAAACTGCCTTTGGTTGGTTCCTCAATGTCTACATTGAAATCTTCCGTGGAACTCCGATGATCGTTCAATCCATGGTCATTTTCTATGGTTCCGCCCAAGCCTTCAACATTTCCTTGGATCGTACCTGGGCCGCCATCTTTATCGTATCAATCAATACCGGAGCTTACATGAGTGAGATTGTTCGTGGTGGGATCTTAGCAGTGGATCCAGGTCAGTTTGAAGCAGCGACTGCTCTAGGAATGACCCATGGACAAACCATGCGCAAGGTCGTCCTTCCACAGGTTGTTCGCAATATCTTGCCAGCAACAGGGAATGAATTTGTTATTAACATCAAGGATACATCTGTTTTGAATGTTATCTCTGTAGTTGAATTGTACTTTACAGGAAATACGGTCGCAACTCAAAACTACCAATACTTCCCAACCTTTACGATCATCGCTGTGATTTACTTCGTTCTCACCTTTACCATCACACGAATTCTTCGCTACATCGAACGTCGCTTAGATTCTGATACTTATACTACAGGTGCCAATCAAATGCAAGTCAAGGAGGTGAAATAATGGCAGAAAAAATTCTTGAAATCCAACATTTAAAAAAATCTTATGGTCAAAATGAGGTTTTGAAAGATATTTCGCTCACGGTTGAAAAAGGAGAGGTAATCTCCATCATCGGGAGCTCTGGTAGCGGAAAATCAACCTTTCTTCGCTCCATCAATCTTCTAGAGACTCCTACTGCCGGAGAGATTCTCTATCGTGGGCAAAATGTTCTTGATCCTGAGTATGATCTTACCCACTACCGCGAGAAATTGGGAATGGTGTTCCAAAGCTTTAATCTCTTTGAAAATTTAAATGTCTTAGAAAATACGATCGTTGCACAAACGACCGTCCTCAAGCGTGATCGTGAAACCGCAGAAAAAGTTGCCAAAGAAAACCTTGAAAAAGTCGGTATGGGATCTCAATATTGGGCTGCCCGTCCGAAACAACTTTCAGGAGGCCAAAAACAACGGGTTGCTATCGCGCGTGCCCTTTCCATGGATCCTGATGCCATCCTCTTTGATGAACCAACTTCCGCCCTGGACCCTGAAATGGTTGGGGAAGTTTTGAAGATCATGCAGGACCTCGCTAAAGAAGGTTTGACCATGATCGTCGTAACCCACGAAATGGAATTTGCCCGTGATGTCTCTAGCCGTGTCATCTTCATGGACAAGGGGGTCATTGCTGAGCAGGGAGATCCAAAAGAAATCTTTAGTAATCCCAAAGAAGAACGGACCAAGGAATTCCTTCAACGCTTCTTACACTAATCTCTTGAAACAGTTTGCTTACCAGTATGGAAGCAAGCTGTTTTTTGTACCTCCTCTTCTTTTAAGGCATAGAAAAAAACCAGAGAGGAAACTCTCTGGTTTTCAATTGGAACAACAAATTAATCTTCAAATTTTTGATGATTTTTGTCATAAAAATCAATCAATCCAAGTGCAGTTTCAAACGAGATGTTCTTTACTTTTGCACGTCCTTGAGCCAAGGCAATGATAGACATTTCACGGGCATTTGTTTCTTTGCTGATACGATACCCTGTAATTTTCTTATCACGTACCCATCCAACAACTGATTCTACTTTTTCAAAGTTCGATTTAGCCATGATCTTTCTCCTATATTATTATTTCCAATACTAATATAAATTTTTTTGCACATTTTGTCAACTAAAATCGCTGAAAATACGAACCTTTTTTAAAAAATGATAAAAAGTTTACTTTGCTTTCAGGGCTGATAATATTTGTGTACGAATGTTTTCGACGCCATCAGGGTTTGCTGGTAGGAAAATCGTATTATTCCCTTCTTTATCTGCAAAATTATTTAAGGTATCTAAGTACTGGTTGGTTAAGAGAATAGACATGATTTGTTCTTCGGTCAAGTCTACATTCGCACCTTTTAACTCTTTAATAGAGTCTGCCAATCCATCGACAATGGCCTTCCGTTGCTCGGCAATACCAACCCCGTGCAAACGGTCTTTTTCCGCCTCTGCTTCGGCAGCAGTAACGATCTTAATCTTGTCTGCTTCTGCCAATTCCTGAGCTGCCACGCGTTTTCTTTGCGCTGCATTGATCTCGTTCATGGATTGTTTCACTTCGGCATCTGGCTCAACTTTGGTGATCAAGGTTTTAACAATAATATATCCATAAGTTGACATTTCTTCTGCCACTTGTTTTTGAACTTCAAGAGCGATTTCATCTTTTTTCTCAAATAATTCATCCAAGGTCAACTTAGGCACAGAAGAACGAAGAGCATCTTCAATGTATGATTTAATCTGTGATTCTGGACGCATGAGTTTGTAGTAGGCATCCTTTACGTTGCTTTCGTTCACTCGGTATTGCGTCGCCACATTCATGGTAACGAACACGTTATCCTGAGTTTTTGTTTCAACCACGATCTCACTCTGCAAGACGCGCAATTGAACTCGTGCGGCAATTTTATCGATGCCAAAAGGCGCTCTCATATGAATGCCACTATCGCTAATTTTTTGATAACGTCCGAAACGCTCGATGATGGCAACTGATTGTTGCTTGACCACATATAGTGAGCTAATCACAATGAATCCTGCAACCATTAGCAAGAATAAAATAAAGATAAAAAATCCAGACATAAAAAGTTCCTCCTTTTAATTTACGCATATCATATCACAAGTCTTCATAAAAAAGCAATATATTCCATAAAAATATATTGCTTAAATAGTCGATTATTTCTGCATGATACTCAGACCAGCATATTATAGAGTGTTTCATTTCCGTTCAAGTTAATGAAAGACGGATCAAAACGCTCGATACGGTTGACCAAGCCTGCATAGTCATGTTTATTGGCCAAAGTAACCCCAATCAAGACAGGGCCAGTTCCCTTACTAGCACGCTTGATGTATTCAAAACGTGTGATATCATCATTTGGTCCTAAGATATCATTTACAAATTCGCGAAGAGCTCCCGGACGTTGTGGGAAGTTGACGATAAAGTAGTGTTTTACTCCATCGTAGATCAAAGCCCGTTCTTCCATTTCAGGCATACGGTTGATGTCATTGTTCCCACCTGAGATAATACAACAAATGGTTTTCCCCTTGATGTATTCGCGCAAGATTTCAAGGGATGCCACACTGGCCGCTCCTGCTGGTTCAGCTACGATCCCTTGTTTAGAATAAAGATCAATCAAGGTCTCTGAAATCAAGCCTTCATCGACCCCAACCAGGGTTTCCACATGTTGACGGGTCACTTCATAAGTCAATTGTCCCACCTTTTGCACAGCAATCCCGTCTGCAAACTTATCGATTTCTGGTAATTTGACGGGACCACCTGCTTCAAAAGCAGCCTTCATGGAGCGCGCTCCTTCAGCCTCTACCCCAATGACCTCAATCCGAGGCTCTGTTTCTTTGATGTAGGTAGAAACACCTGAAATGAGGCCTCCTCCACCAACAGGAACAAGGACAGCATCAAAGGTAATCGATTCTTTTCGAGCTTCCTCAAGAATTTCATAGGCCACTGTTCCTTGGCCAGCCTGTACGTGTGGATCATCAAACGGGTCAATAAAGGTCCGTTTTTCTGCGAGAGTAAATTCTTGGGCCGCCTTAGCTGATGCATCAAAGGTATCCCCCACCAACTTAATCGTTACATAGTCCCCACCAAAGAAGCGGACTTGGCCGATCTTTTGTTGCGGTGTTGTAATCGGCATGAAGATGGTTGCTGGAATCTTCATTTCATTACAAGTATAAGCAACTCCTTGCGCATGGTTTCCCGCAGAAGCACACACCACCCCACGCTCACGCTCTTCTTTAGAGAGTTGAGAAATTGCAAAATACGCTCCACGAATCTTGAACGAACGAACACGTTGGGCGTTTTCTTTTTTCAAATAAATCTTTGCCCCATATTTTTCAGATAAATAGTGGTCGTATTCAAGGGGCGTATTGACAACGACTCCACTTAATATTTTATGGGCCTTAGCCACATCTTTTGCTGTTATCATTTCATACCTCTGTTGCTGTGTATTGATCAAAAAAGCAAGCTAGGGTGTCCCAACTTGCTTAGTCTTCTACAGACAATTAGTTGTAGATTTTGAAGGCGTCATCGTCGTTTTGACCAACGAATGGCATTGCTTTACGCAATTCAGCACCAACTTTTTCAATTTCAAGTTCTTCAGCTTGTTTGCGGAAGGCTTTCAAACGTGGGAAACCAGCATCGTGGTCTTCAACGAATTCACGTGCAAATTTACCTGATTGGATATCAGCAAGGGCAGCTTTCATGTTTTCTTTTACTTCTGGACCGATAACACGAGGACCAGTTACGAAATCACCAAATTCTGCAGTATTTGAACATGATTGACGCATTTTCTTGAAGCCACCTTCGTAGATCAAGTCAACGATCAATTTCATTTCGTGAAGGACTTCGAAGTAAGCCAATTCAGGTGCATAACCAGCTTCTGTCAAAACTTCAAATCCAGCTTCGATCAAGCTTGTCAAACCACCCATAAGAACGGCTTGTTCACCAAACAAATCTTCTTCTGTTTCTTCTTTGAAGGTTGTTGAAAGAAGACCAACACGTGCTGAACCAACACCTTTTGCCCAGTCCATTGCAATGTCTTTCGCATTACCAGTAGCATCTTGGTAGACAGCGTAAAGTGCTGGTACACCAAATCCTTCAGTGTAAGTACGACGTACCAAGTGACCTGGTCCTTTTGGTGCAACCATGAAGACATCTACGTCTTCAGGAGCTTTGATGTAACCAAAGTGGATATTGAAACCATGGGCAAAACCAAGAGCTTTACCAGCGCTCAAGTTTGGAGCGATTTCATCTTTGTAGATATCTTTTTGGATTTCGTCTGGTGCCAAGATCATGATGATATCAGCCAATTTAGTTGCTTCTGCAACTGGGTAAGCTTCAAATCCATCTTCTTTTGCTTTATCGAATGATTTACCAGGACGCACACCGATGATGACATCATGACCTGAATCACGCAAGTTTTGTGCGTGTGCATGACCTTGTGAACCATAACCGATAACGGCGATTTTTTTACCATCAAGTGCTGGTACTTTAACGTCTTTTTCGTATTCCATTTGAACTGCCATAAGTAAAATCTCTTTTCTATTATATTATTTGCCTTTTTAAGGCGGGGTTAACAATGTTAAGGTGAGAATTAATCTCGTGTAAATCCGGTTGCACCGGTGCGGGCGATGTTTTTAATCCCATAAGGTCGAATAACACGAATGAGGGCTTCGCTCTTTTCTGCATTTCCCGTCATTTGAACGGTGATAGAGCTTGGGGCTACATCGACCACGGTCGCACGGAAAGGTTGAATAATGGCCAAGATTTCTGCTCGCTTCTCAGCAGGTGCAGAAACTTTCACCAGGATCACTTCGCGCTCCAAGTGTGGTTTATCAGTGATATCCCGGACACGGATCACATCCACTTGGCGGTTGAGCTGTTTGATGATTTGCTCTACTTCATCATGCGAAGCAACATCAATGATAATGGTAATCCGCGATACATTAGGGTTTTCTGTTGCGCCAACAGAGATGCTTTCGATATTGACTTGACGTCTCGACAAGACTCCAGTAAAGCGGTTCAGAACACCTGAGCGGTTTTGAAGTTTGGCTGTTAACATTCTACGCATTAAACTTCACCCCCAACATCTCATGATTACTCTTACCAGCTGGTACCATCGGCAAGACATGCTCTTTCCGAGAAATGTCTACTTCGATGAACATTGGTACATCTTCTGTGATGACTTCCAAATCCTTCTCAAGAGTTTCAGGATTATCAAATTTATAATTCTTGATCCCGTAAGCTTGCGCCATCAATTGGAAATCTGGAAGGCTATCAAAGACTGACTCTGACGTCCGACCATCATAGAAGGCTTCTTGCCATTGACGGACCATTCCAAGCGAGTGGTTGTTGAGCATAACGACCTTGATCGGAACCTTATAAATATTTAAGATTGCCAATTCTTGATTGGTCATTTGGAAACCACCATCTCCGACAAAGAGAACAACTTCTTTATCTGGATTGGCAATTTTCGCTCCGATAGCTGCAGGAACACCGAATCCCATCGTTCCTAGACCACCAGATGTCACCAATTGGCGCTCATTTTGGTAAGGATAGTATTGAGCTGCCCACATTTGGTGTTGTCCAACGTCTGTGACGACAATAGCGTCCCCCTTGGTCAACTCTCCGATGCGTTCGATCACAGCTTGTGGTTGCACAACCCGTTCTTTCTTGTCGTATGAACGAACCCGGTTCTTATCTTGGGTCACCTTTTCGATCCATTTTTCTGTGTTGTTATGAACCGTTGGCTCTGCTAGCAATTGTTGCAAGGCTTTCTTTGCATCGCCAACAACAGGAATGTCGACAGCAATGATCTTACCAATCTCTGCAGGATCAATGTCGATATGGGCAACCTTAGCATTTTTAGCGAAAGTCTTTGGATTCCCTGTCAAACGGTCATCAAATCGACAACCAACACTGATCATGAAATCCGTCTCTGTCATGGCGATATTAGCCGCGAAGGATCCGTGCATCCCTCCCATCCCTAGGAAAAGAGGATGACTGGTCGCAATCGTTCCTTGACCTAACAGACTGGTCACTACTGGAATCTGATAGCGCTCTGCTAGAGCAATCAACTCTTTTGCAGCTCCAGCGTAACTCACCCCACCACCAGCAAGAAGAACTGGTTTTTTAGCCTTACTCAATTGCTTCAAAATCTTTTTGATCTGCAATTCATTGGGTTCAATGGTAGGCTGGTAGCTTGGAAGCTTCACACTTGGTTCATAGATAAAATCTGTCTCTAAAGCAGACACATCCTTTGGAAGGTCAATTACCACCGGACCAGGGCGTCCAGTCGTCGCAATATGGACAGCTTCGGTGATAATTCGCGGAATATCTGCCGTCTCACGTACTTGATAGTTGTACTTGGTGATGGGCATGGTAATTCCCACAATATCTGCTTCTTGGAAGGCGTCTTTCCCGATCCCAGCACGATTGACTTGACCAGTGAAGACTAATAGGGGAACGCTATCGCTCATGGCATCTGCAATCCCTGTAATGGCATTTGTAGCCCCCGGTCCACTAGTGACGACTGCGACACCCAGCTTTCCAGTTGATTTAGCGTAGCCTTCAGCCTCATGCAAGCATCCTTGTTCATGACGACCCAAGATATGCTGGATACCCTCAAAGCTATAGATGGCATCGTATAAAGGCAAAACCGCTCCACCAGGATAACCAAAAATCGTGTCAATACCCAAATCACGCAGGGTTTCAAGAACGAGCTCTGAACCGGTTTTTGCAGTTTCTAAGGTAATTTTCTCCATGTCTCTCCTTTCCAGTACTTTGTATATCAAATTAGCATGCTACTATCATACCATTTTTAGAAAATATTTCAAGGAAAAATAGTAAATTTTCTGAATTTTCTATCCAAATCCGAAGAATGAGAGTTTTTCTAAAAATGCTAGGTCTATCAGAAAAAAAGTCTCTAGGAAATCCTAGAAACTTTTTCTTCCTTATAACCAACCCTTTTCTTGAGCGATCTTTGCTGCCTCGGTCCGGTTTTCCGCATCCAACTTGGTCAGAATGGCTGACATATAATTGCGGATGGTCCCGTTTGAGAGGAATAAGCGATCAGCAATTTCTTGGTTAGAAGCCCCTTTTGCGACTTCTTTTAAAACTGCCTTTTCTTGAGGGCTCAGAGGATTGGGATGGGTCAAGATCCCTTCCATTAATTCAGGCGAATATTCTTTTTGCCCTGCTAAGACTGCATGAAGAGTGGCCATCAAATCCGTAATGCGGCGTTCTTTTAAGACATAGGCATCGACTCCAGCCTTGAGGGCCCGCTCAAAATAGCCCGGTCGCTTAAAGGTGGTAACGATGACGACCTTGAGCTGGGGTTGTTGACTTTTAGCCCATTCCAACACTTCTAACCCTGTTTTGATGGGCATTTCGATATCTAAAATCGCAATATCGGCTGGATGTGTTTCGAGTAAACGAATGGCCTCTTGTCCATCGCCAGCCTGCAAGACATCTTCCACATCCTCTTGCAGGAGCAAGAGCTGGCAGAGAGCATCGCGCAACATACTTTGGTCTTCAGCAACTAATAAGCGCATCTTATTTCCTTTCTTGATAGGGGATCCGTATTTCTATCCTGGTCGGCTTGTGTTGATGACTGATCTCCAGCTCTCCTCCCAACAAGGCAATCCGTTCGCGAATCGAGTGCAGGTCTTTATCGGAGACTGTGGCAAAGCCGATGCCATTGTCTTCTGCGACCATTTCCACTCCTGTCTCGGTAGAGCGATAAAAGAGAAGGGCCTGTGTCGCTTTGGCATGTTTGATCATATTGGTGGCTAATTCCAGAGACACCATGGCTAGAGCAGATTCTAGGATCGGCGAGATGCTGGCTGTATCAAGCTCGTTCTGAATCTCCACTTTGATTTGAGCTACTTCCAGCATTTGCTTGACGGTTTCTAGCTCTCTTGCCAGGGTTCGCTGCTTCAAATTCTCCACAATCTCACGGACTTGGTGCATGGACTCTTGACTGATGGCTTGAATCTCTTGCACCTGCTCCTGGGCCTTCTCAACCTGACCCAATGCCAAGAATTGATCAGCTAGGTCCGCCTTGACACTGAGCATGGCAAAGGTGTGTCCTAGACTGTCATGCAGATCACGGCCAATCCGATGGCGCTCGTTTTCTGCCAGCAAGAGATTGATCTGGGCGTTTTGCTTGGCATGGTCAACTTTCAACTCTTCCATCATCTCCATCCGAACCATACTAAAGGTCATAACCGCGATAAACAAAGAGACGATCAGGACAAAAAGCCAATCATTTTCTCTCATCTCCCTATTAAATAATAGAGCTCCAAAAAGGATCAGTAGTGATCCAACAGCCGTCCAAAGAAAGGGCGAGCGAAAATCGCGAATCCCAAAACGATAGATCAAAATATTGCTCACATAATAGTAAAACCAACAAAAGCTAGTTCCAACAAAAAAGGTATTTCCTGCAATATACAGCAGAAGATAAATCCAAAAAAGCCAGGTCAGTTTCTTATTTTCAGTAATGAGGATACCTAGATAGCTTATCATAAAGAAGATGGCTAAAAAGAAATGCCACCAGGGAATCTGCCCTAAGAAAATAGAAGCAAAGGGAAAGGCCATAAAGATTAAGCCTACGTAAAACATATGGTGAATATGTTTGAGTTTTTCAATCATGAACGAACCTCAGAATGACGACGATAAACGATAACAAGGGCAAACAAGACCAGGGTAAACAAGGTTAAATAGACACTCGCAAAGACATTGACCTGTCCCTTGTTTAAAAAGGTCTTAATCAGTTCCATCAATTGATAGGTTGGAAGGCATTTGCCAATGGCTTGCATCCATTCTGGAAAGAGACTAATCGGCATCCATAGTCCACCCATGACAGCCAGCCCCATGTAAAGGAGATTGCCCACAACAGACATCAATTGACTGGAAGGAAGCAGGGTCAAAACCAGACCGAGAGCCACAAACGCTAGACTTCCTAGGATGAGAATAAAGGCTGCTAAGACCCAATCCTGTAGGGGCATATTCACATGCCGCACCACATGGCCCACGGTAAAGACAACTCCAATCGATAGGAGAAAATCGACAAAGAGACCCACAACCTTTATTAGATAATATTCTACCATAGATACGGGGGTATGGCGCAAGACTTTTTGCCAATTATTGAGTCGATCGGTTTCAAGAACGGTTGGAAAAGAAAAGATAGCCGTAGACATCATAGAAAATGCCGTCATAGAAAGGAGATAATCCCTCATAAAGTGAGCAGGTGCTCCTGGTGTTTCCTGGTACATCCCTGAAAAGAAGAGATAAAAGGCCGTGGGCATCCCAATTGATAACAAGTAATAAATAGCTTGGCGACTGGTCAAATGCCACTCAACCACGCCGAGAGCTTTCATGCGTTTCATCTTCTCTACCTACTTCCTTTGTATTTTCAAAAATAGAATCCAATAAACTTCGATTGGTTACTTCGATTTCTTGGATCGAACATCCTTCTTCTTGTAATCGACTCCACAAACGATTAGCATCCCGTGTCACAACCTGAAGGGCATCGGGTTTAGCGACCACTTCACCAATGTCTTCCATTTCTGCCACTAGAGCTTGGTAGCGCAAGGGCAGGGTGAAATGTTTTTCTACCTCTTCGCTTCTCATAGCGAGAGGTGTCGTATCCCGAAGCAAATGCCCCTGATGCAAGACCAAAATTCGATCTGCCGTGTGCTCTACTTCCTCGATGTAATGCGAAGAATAGACAATGGTCACACCTTCTTCCTTTAAATGCCCAACAATCTCCCAGAAGCGTTGGCGAGTGGAAGTATCCATTCCCGCAGTCGGCTCATCTAAGAAAAGTAAGCTAGGACGACCAATCAAGGTTAGAACAAAGGATAAGAGGCGCTTTTGACCACCAGACAACTTACTAGCCAATTGTTTCTTTTGTTCTGAGCTAAAACGTAATAAATCATCAATTTCTTCCCCTGTTAAGGGGTGGGGATAAATAGAGCGAAAGAAGTTGATCAGTTCCTGCACGGTTAACTTTTGAACGATGGCATTCTCTTGAGGGAGATAGGACACACTAGCCTTTAACTGAGGATGACCAGGCGCCTTCCCCTCTACTTCAATAATCCCAGAAGTCGCCTTCATATCTCCCAGAAGACAGTTCATCAAGGTTGTTTTCCCAGCTCCGTTTGGCCCGATCAAGGACAGACAATCCCCCCGTTCAACTGCAAAAGAAAGATCTTCTAAAATGACTTTTCCTTTGATACTTTTTTTCAAGTTCTCTACTCTAATGACGCTCATGATACTCTCCTTTCAACCAGGCTTAAACGGCCGGAATGATGGCAAAAACAACCAGGGTTACTCCCGTTGTTTTCATTGCTCCATCTCCTTTTTAACCGCCTTGATCATTTTCAATCCTTCTTGAACCGCCCAGCTCATGATGCCAATCCCAGCAAATAATTCCCAAGGAAAATGGTAATAGAGACTATCATCCTTTGAAAAGATCAAATAGACGACCATCCCCACCACTGTTAACGTAAACACTTTATAGAACCATTGTTTCATTTTTCCTTACCTCTTACTTTCTGACTATATTATAGCGAAAGAAAATAACAGCCACTAGATAATTTTGTCACTCGCTCACATGACAAAAGTCACTAAAAAAAGCCAAGTGACTTCACTCGACTTTTTCTATTCTTCTTACTGACCTTCTTCTTTCATGCCATGCAGTTTCAAGGCCTTGACCAAGGCATCTGCCTTCATGTTTTTCAAATCATTGAGACCAGCATCTTTGAAGTAAGAAATTTCTTCTAGAGACTTGGCATCAATTTGGTTGAGGTCAATCACACTGGTTGAGAGCAATTTCTTTTCTGGTGTGACTGTGTATTCCAAACTAAAACCGGGAACGGTTTTTAGCTTCTTATAGTCTTCATTTTGCTCCAGCAAAGCTTGAATGGCTGCCGTGAGCTCTTCAGGTGACTTCTCTGCTGCGATAGTTCTAAGTTGTTGGGGCAGATCAGCTGTCACTTCGATACGAAGGTTTTCAACCTTATCTCCCTTAGATTTTATGATATCCCGGTGTTTTGTTCCATTGATATCTCCTACTAAGGTTGTGGTTTTTTCTTCATTTTTTACTTCTTTTTTAACAGAGGAACTGCTAGATGAGCTAGCGGTTGTAGTTTTCTTTGTTTGGGATTGCGAACAACCAGTCAATACCAAAATGGCTAGCCCAAGGGTTACAAAAAATTTCTTCATTTTTATAACTCTCCTTTCACATACTGATACCAGTATAACATATCGCGTCTTTCTTGTCTAAAAACTCCACTGCTCAAACCATTTCCCCCTCTTTTCAAGCTCTTCCATTTGAATAAAAATCTGATGAATGTGAGACTTTTTGCAGAAACCCCTTTTTCTCACGAATAAAGCTTCCGTGTAGGGGTCGCTTCAATCTCAATCCCTCTGAATCACGCTGCTTTCATAGGGAATCTCCTCGTTTTTCTATATACAAAAAAAGGTTCCGAAAGGAACCTTCTGTTCAATTATTCTACACTAAACAAGTATGGGTAGACTGGTTGGCCACCTTGGTGGATTTCCACTTCTACATCTTCGTATTTTTCAGCAAGGGCTTGGGCCAATTCATTTGCCAACTCCTCACTGCCGTCTTCACCGACATAGATGGTCACAATTTCACTGTCTTCATCCAACATATGAGCGAATGTTTCTTCCAAGGTTTCCATCATATCTGGATTTGAAACAACGATTTTGCCATCGACCATTCCAAGATTATCATTTTCATGGATTTCAAGCCCATCAATAGTGGTATCGCGAACCGCTGTTGTCACACTACCAGACGCAACATCACCCAATGAAGCGCTCATGCGTTCGTAGTTTTCTTCGATCGATTTGCTTTCATCAAAGGCAAGAAGACTAGTCAATCCTTGAGGGATAGTCTTGGTCTCAACAACTGCTGCAGGTTGATCAATCACTTCTGCTGCAGATTGAGCCGCCATCAAGATATTTTTGTTGTTTGGCAAGATAATGATGTTGCGCGCATTCAACTCTTCAACCGCTTTGACAAAGTCTTCTGTTGATGGGTTCATGGTTTGACCACCAGAGATGATGTAATCAACTCCTTGCGCTTTAAAGATATCAGCCAATCCGTCACCAGCAACTACTGCGATGATGGCATATTCTTTTTCTTCAACTGGCTTCGCTTGACGCTCTTCTTTTTCAACTTGCGCTTCGTGTTGGTTACGCATGTTGTCGACTTTGACCTTGACCAAGCTTCCGTACTTAAGACCTTCTTGCATGACAAGACCTGGATCTTCTGTATGGACGTGAACTTTGACAATCTCATCGTCATTCACCACCAATAGGGAATCCCCAAGGTTGTTCAAATAGTTACGGAATTCATCGTAATCGAAGTCTTTGACATAGGTTGGACCTTGTTTCAAAGCGACCATGATTTCTGTACAGTAACCAAACTTGATGTCTTCAGTTGCGACATGGCCAGCGACTGACTTGTGGTGTTCTGCATTGATCATTTCTGACATGGTTGCAGGTGTTGCTTGGAACTCTTCAGAAGCGATGAATTCACCTGTCAAGGCTGACAAGAATCCTTCATAGATGAAGACCAACCCTTGACCACCAGAGTCTACCACGCCAACTTCTTTCAAGACCGGCAACATATCTGGAGTCTTAGCAAGAGCTGTTTTAGCACCTTCAAGAGCTGCACGCATGACTTCTACTGCATCGTTGGTAGATTCTGCTTTTTTCTTGGCACCGATGGCTGCCCCACGAGAAACCGTCAAAATGGTTCCTTCAACTGGCTTCATAACGGCTTTATAAGCAACTTCTACACCAGACTGGAAGGCTGCTGCAAGCGCTGCTCCATCCAATTCTTCTTTGTCTTTGACACTTTGAGAAAATCCACGGAACAATTGAGAAGTGATGACTCCTGAGTTCCCACGCGCACCCATCAAGAGACCTTTAGCGAAGATCCCTGCCGCTTCTCCAACAGTTGATGCAGAACGGTCAGATACTTCTTTGGCCCCATTTTCGATGGTCATTCCCATATTAGTCCCTGTATCTCCATCTGGTACAGGAAAGACGTTCAAAGAGTTTACATATTCCGCTTGTTTATTTAAGCGCGTAGCCCCCGCTTGAACCATTTCTTGAAATAAACTTGTAGTAATATTAGCCACGATTATTCTCCCACAATCTTGATATTTTGAATATAGACATTCACAGTATCCGTAGTGATTCCAAGTTGATTTTCCAAACTAAATTTCACACGTTCTTGAATATTTTTTGAGACTTCGCTAATCTTTGTTCCATAGCTCAAAACAGTGTAAACATCAACTGCGATAGTTCCTGCTTCCGTTGTTTTGACAACAACACCTTTAGAGAAGTTTTCTTTCCCTAGGAGGGCTTGGAAATTATCTTTGATCGCATTTTTGCTGGCCATTCCAACCACACCGAAGATCTCAGTAGCGGCACCGCCTACAACAGTTGCGATAACCTCATCAGTCAATTCAATTTGACCGTCCTTTGTATTGATTTTTACTGTCATAATTTCTACCTCAAAAGTATTTTATATTCTATTTTACCATAAAAGAGATCAGCTGTAAAAGGGTAGGGACTATTCTTCTCCCGCTGTGACAGCTGTCTCTAGAGAAAAAGAAAAGGGAGTGGGAAAGAACTCCGTAAAATAAAAAAAGTTGAAAAGGTTCCCCAAACCTTTTCAATTTTTCCACCCCCGCACAGTTGATTAGGAAGTACGAATGTTTCAAACATGAGTAGTTCCAATCAACCACTGCGTCATGCTACTATTCCTATCAAAAGCGAAGGCTGGACACTTTATGCCCAGCCTTCTTTCTTTATTAAACGCGTTCTACTTTACCAGATTTCAATGCACGAGCTGAAGCCCAAACTTTTTTAGGTTTACCATCGATAAGGACAGTTACTTTTTGAAGGTTTGGTTTTACGGCACGTTTTGTTTGGTTCATAGCGTGTGAACGGTTGTTACCTGATACAGTCTTACGACCTGTGAAATAACATACTTTAGCCATTTCTGTGTTTCCTCCTATTAGATCTAATATAACGGATGTGCTAGCACCACATACCGTACTATATTACCAAAAAAAATCTCTCTTGGCAAGCTTTTGGCCAAAGTTTTTCATTTCCGACTTAAGAAAACGAATTCGCTCCGACATAGATAATTTCCAGATTTCCTAAGGAAACATCGCCCGTAATGTAGAAATCCTTGCTAGTAAGAGCACTTGGATTTTCCTGATGTTGGATCGCTGAGAGGGAATTATCCACATTTACATGGACGCGCCAATCGCTTGGTACATAGAGGCTCAGCCTCCCAAGGGAAACATCGACAACAAACTGAGCAGAAGGACCCTCAATCCGGCAATTATCAAAATAAACCGATGCTTCTCCCATACTTACATCTGCACTTCCGTGGGTAAAGTGTTGGTCATTGAGATATTTTGTCACTGTTGAAAAAGTGACATCGATGTCATTGCCATCCGACTTATTCATGGATCCAGCAGAATAGGAAGCTAGGCGGGCTTTTGTTTTCTTAGAGGGTTTAAACAAAATGTTGAGTCCAATCACAGCGAGAATTGAGGAAAGGATGACAACTGAATTTGAAACTGGGAGGAAATGGTATTGCCCATTGAGACAAAAGAGGGCTAAAAGTCCATAGATGAAGCCCCAACCAAAATGGCGTTTTAAGAAACTAGAGAGGGACAGGACGGCAAGCAAGGTAACCCAAGCTAAGGTCCAGATGCTGATGTCCCATTTTACAAAATAGCCCTGTAAAAGGATTAAGGCTGCTAAAAGGATTAAGAATACTCCGATTAATTTTTTTCTCATGATATTACCTCATTTCATTTAGTCGTTCTTTTAAGAGTTGATAGTAGCGTCTAGATACGTGAACCTGCTTATGGGTCTGGTAGAAATTGACCGTGCTGGTCCCTGAAAAAGACTTTTCCAGAGAATAGATCTGCTTGGTGTTGACAATGGTGGATTTGGATATCCGACAAAAGGCGATGGGAAGCAGCTCCTCCAACTCGTAGAGCTTCTGCTTGACCTCATAGGCCTCGTCCTTGGTGTGCCCAAAAATCTTCTCCCCGTCCGTCTCAAAAAAGAGGATCGATGCCACATCCAGAAAATACTCACTTCGATCCTTGTAAAAGGCCAAAGGAGCAACCTTTTGTTCGAGGATTCTCTCTTGCAGCTGGGTCAACTCCGGGGTCAAGCGCGGAGCTCGAATCAAGATCTCAGGCTCGTCCATAGATGGATCCAATTCGATTCTAACTTTCATAAAACTCCTTTCCCAACGTTTTGATAGTACCATTATAACAGCTGTTGAAAACAAAACAAGGGCTTTTCAGTAAGTGGCACGTTTTCCCCATCAAGAGGTAGTTTTTGAGAAGTAAAAAAGCTGATCAAGTGACCAGCCCTCCTTTATTTATTGCTTTCCTTGTCCGGTAAAAGAAAACTAAGACCTACGCAAGCGAGCACACCTGCTGTGATGACCAGACCATTTGAAACCGGCAGGACATCGTAAATCGCATTTGCGATCATAAATGCGATCAAGGCGCAGATAACACTTGCCTTGTAATCTTTTTTCAAGAGATTTTCAAGTGTAAAGAATGCAAATAAGAGAACAGGAAATAGGGGCCAGATGTTCACATCGAGCTTTGGAAAACCAACCATTCCCATTGTGACAACCGCAAGAGCAACCAAAATAAATCCAAGTCCAAGTAGTTTTTTCATCATCATATACCTCATTTTGATTATTCGGAAGTATTTCTTCCTTTGATGATTCTATGATAGCAGAGAGCTCCTACGGAGACAAGGACTTTTGACTAAGTGGTCAAAAATGGCGCCTATGTGGTCAAAAGAAGGAGCGAGACCGAACGAATATGTGATCACCATTATTCATCGTCTCGCTCCTTCAAAGCAGATTTTTTCTATGCCGATTGCAGGGATCGAACCTGTGACCTACGCGTTACGAGTGCGTTGCTCTACCAACTGAGCTAAATCGGCGATTACCTTCTTAGTATAGCACTCTGATAGCGGATGTCAAGCACTTTTAGTTGATCTTTTTAATCAGAATCTGACATGGATTCTGTGGATCCCATAGTTGCGGAAAAATCTCTAATTTTTTAAAACCAAGACTGCGATAAAAGACATTTGTTCGGTCATAATCTTTATTTGAACCTTCTGCGACTGTTTTGACCTGTAGGTAGTCCACTTGTTTGACTGCTTCTCTTTCTATAGTCGTAATTAATTCCCTTCCAATTCCTTGACCTTGGAATGATTTTTTCACGCCTAGACAGTCAATTTCAGCACAATCTTCACTCGAATATGATAAACTTATAAACCCTACTACATCACTTTCTTGATAAGCAGCCCAAACTCGTAAATCCTTAGCTCCTTCAATGTAGGCTTGCGTGCTTTCTGGTATTCCAAACCATTCTGGCAAATCCCTTAAAATCTCAGCGACAACTGCCATTTTTTGATCTTCACCCTTGACTTCTTTAATTACAAACATCATAAGTTCCTTTCCTGATTTTAGTCTTACTTTACCTCTTACGAACCAGCACTTTCGTAGGCATCCAATCCCCTGTCCCAAAGTTTGAGGGAAATAACAAAGAAAACAAGGGAAATCAGAATCAAACCACCAATATTAAAGAGTCCATCCTTGTCCTGCAAGAAATAGCTGGCAGGATAGTAGGCCGTAAAGGCGAAAGGTACAATAAAGCTAATTAACCAACGAAGGAGCGAATTGTAAATAGAAATAGGATACTTGGCAAAATCATTAAACATATAGAAAATGTAAATCATGGCACCTGACTGCTTGGTCCAAAAAGCGATGCTGGCTGTTGCAATTTTCAAGGAAGTATAAATCAAGGTCGCAAAAGGAATACAAACTAGAAAAATCAGGAATTTTGGAAGAGTCCAAGCAATGCTAGTCGCCGTTGTCGCTAGTAAAATTCCACCGACCAAAAGTTCACCCAAGGCATCAATCTGAAAGGTCTCAACGAGTATGTGAAAGAGAGGATTGATAGGACGAGTCAGATACTTGTCAAACTCCCCTTTTCGAACTAGTCGTTGACCTAAAGCCCATAGATTGTCAAAAAAGAGATGATCTAGTCCCTTTGGAATTAAGGAAAATCCATAGATAAAGGCAATTTCTTGAAAAGTCCAACCTTCTAGGGAGGGAATGTGTTGAAAGATGACATTGAGAAACAAGAGGTTCAGGCCTTGAGTCAGAAAGACTCCCAACACACCAACCACAAAATCTACCTTGTATTCCATGATTTGCTTGATGTACTGTCTGATAAAAATCAGATGCATGCGTTGATATTTTTTCATACTAACCTCCCTGAATGGTGATAAATGACTGGACTCGTTTCCAAATCAACTGAGACAAGCCCACCATCACTATAAGCCAGAAAAGCTGAAGCAAAAGTGCTTGAAGAATCTGACTAGCATCGTATTTCCCAACAATAATCATGACCGGAGTGTAAATTAAGGATGAGAAAGGTAAGAAGGACAGAATATCTGAAATGACCTTTGGAAAGAAAGCCAAGGGAATCAAACTCCCAGACATAAAGGCCACTATGGAAGTCTTAAGTAGGTTGGAACCCCAAAGATTTTTAAATACAAAGGCTGAAAATCCAAAGCAGATATTAAAGAAAAAGTTAATCAGATAGGCCAGCGTTAAGCTAAAAAGATAAAGGGTAGTTAGTCCCAGCACTTCTACAATCCCTTGCCCAGATAAGATTTTCATCAAAACAATGACACTTAAAAATGGCAGTCCAACAGAGATAAAAATCAACCACTTGGAACCAAGCTCCGTAAAGAGGTAAGAAGCCGCAAAATGCACTGGTCGCAACAAGCGCATGATAATGGAACCATCCTTGACCTCATCACCAATCATAAAGGAAGAATCCGACCTAGTCAGAAGATTAGTCACAAAACTCATGATGATGTAGAGGGTGATATCCGCCATACTGAAGCCCTGAATCAAAGGCTCCTGGGAGGAATCAAAGACAGCCTTCCATAGATAAAAAGCCACAAAAGCACCCATGACATCGCCAATCCGATAAAGAATAAAGTTGACTCGATAGCTAATCAACTCCTGAATCCCTGCATTGATAAAGGGTTTATAACGTCTCCACAATTTGACCATCTTAGAGCTCCTTTCGATAGAAGCGACGGATAATATCTTCAATATCCGTATCTACCATCTTCAAATCACGGACCTCAAAATCAGATAAGGTTTGCTTGATAATATCGGCCGACTGGTAGCGGGAACTATCGAATTCAATATTGAGAGTATTTCCTTGTCTATCAATGGACATATCAGGCAAACCCTCATAATGAGAGACTAGATGATTTTGACCTGGCGTCAGGTCAAAGGAGAGAGTCTTCATCTTTCCAAATGTCTCCTTGAGCTGGCTAACCGTTCCATCAAAAATCTCTTGCCCCTTATCAATCATAAAAATCCGATCACAGAGTTGCTCAATATCACTCAAATCATGAGTAGTCAAGAGAATAGTTGTCTCTTCCTCCTGATTAATCTGGGTAATGGCCCGACGAATGTTGTCCTTGACCGACACATCCAAACCAATAGTCGGTTCATCTAAAAAGAGAACTTTGGGATTGTGAAGCAAGGAAGCCGCAATATCCGCCCGCATCCGTTGACCTAGTGAAAGAGTCCGCACAGGATCCTTGATAAATTCCTTCAAATCCAAAACTTCATTCAAAAAGTCCATGCGCTTATGGAAAAGCGAGTCCGGTACATCATAGATCTCTTTCAAAACCGTGTAGGTCTCTTGCAGAGCCAAATCCCACCATAACTGGGTGCGTTGTCCGAAAACGACTCCAATATCCTTGACATAATCTTGGCGATTATCCTGCGGAATCTTGCCGTTAATCCGACAAAAGCCAGATGTGGGCTTCAAAATTCCTGTCAGCATTTTGATGGTGGTTGACTTCCCAGCACCATTTGCCCCGATAAATCCTAAAATCTGCCCTTTTGGAACTTCAAAAGTTAAATCCTTGACCGCTTCAAAGGTCTGCTTTTCAGGATGAATAAAGGAGCGCAAGGCTCCCTTTAACCCCGGCTCCTTAACTGTCTTCACAAAATTTTTCCGAAGATGTTGCACTTCTATCATTGCCATATCTATCTCCCTATCGTAAGAAGCAACATTGTATTTTTGACTACAAATATTCTAAATCCTTACTTTCTACACTTACTCAATATTATTACAGAAGGCTTTATACCAACCTATTATAATCTAATAAAAAAAGGAATGCAAGCGTTTGCTTATAGATTATGAAATTAGAGATTTCTCTCTTAAAATGAAACTTTTAATCAAAAATTCTGTTAAATAGTTTCCTTAAGACACCAAAAAACCTGCCCTTAGGGGCAGGCTTATTGTTAAGAAAAAGAATTTTTTTAATCGAGAAAATTAACGATTCTACTGTTAATCCTTCAGCATTTAATTATTATCATCAGTCTCAATGGATTTTTAAGCCCTCAATTATTCTCTAAAAATTCTTTAATACGAGAAACAATAGCATCGCTTTGATAATGATAGAGGTCGTGAGGCGCATCCATATAGTCGACTTGAACATTAGACTGGTCGCTTGCAAATCTCTCTGCATAACGTTGCCACTCTGATTGGCTAAAGCTGGTTCCCTCCCCATTTGAAACCAAGAGAAGTACAGGGATTTTGGGATCAATGGTAAATTTACTAACCTTTTGGGCATTTTTCTTTACAGTTCGGGTCTCATTGAGCATAGCCGTCGACAGCAACTGCTTGTAAGCTAAAAATCGGTATTGCTGACGCTCACTTTTAGTCAAGTCAGAATTCTTCAGGTAAACAGACTCTGGGAAATAACGGAGCAGGCCAATCTTACTCGTCCAATAGGCTAAGGTTATGAGAGTTGGGTGTTCTTTTAAATCTTCATAACTCGCTGGCAAGGCCCAATCCAGACCAATCAAAGCCTTCACTTCATTTGGATATTTCTCTTGCCAAGCAAGACTCTCTAAACTAGCCATAGAATGCGAAATAATCACATAAGGACCTGAAACATGAGCTTGCGCCAAAGCTTGACGGGTCTCAGAAAGGACCTCCATCACATCTCTTGAACGATCACTATCTTCACTAAAACCATATCCTGCTCGCTCCACGACAACAACTTTGTATTTTTTGGATAGGGAATCTGATAGATTCTTAAAGTCTAAAATAGGAGAGGCGATACCTGCACCGGAAAGAAAAACGATTGTTTCAGATCCTTCTCCTTTAACAGAGACATTCATTCGATGTCCATTGACCGTCACCTCTTTACCGATAGGAGTCAGAAGCTTACTTTCTTTTTGCAAACTAAGTTGGTGAAAACCAAATGTGCCTCCTAGAAAAAGGATAAGAAAAACAAAAATGATCCAGCAAAACTGTTTAAATTTTTTCATAGGCATATTGTACAAAAATTAAATCCCGGAAGCAACTTTTCCCATACAAAAAAACAAGATCCACATGGGACCTTGCTTTCCTGTTTTCAATTAAGCTTTGCCTTCTGAACCGAATACGTCGATACGTTCTTCAACAGCTGCTGTAATTGCTTCGAAACCTGGTTTCAAGAATTTACGTGGGTCGAAGAGTTTCTTCTTATCGTATTCTGCTTCGTTTGCATCGTATTCACGTACGAATTGACGAGTAGCATTTGCAAATGCGATTTGGCATTCAGTGTTCACGTTAACTTTTGCAACACCAAGTTTGATAGCTGCTTGGATTTGATCATCAGGGATACCTGATCCACCGTGCAATACGATTGGGAATCCTGGAACAGCTTCAGTCAATTTTTGCAAGTGGTCAAGGTGAAGACCTTTCCAGTTTGCTGGGTAAGGACCGTGGATGTTACCGATACCTGCAGCCAAGAAGTCGATTCCTGTAGCAACCATTGCTTTAGCGTCTTCGATTGGTGCCAATTCACCGTCACCGATGATACCGTCTTCTTCACCACCGATAGTACCAACTTCAGCTTCTACTGAGATACCTTTAGCATGAGCTTTTTCAACGACATCTTTCGCCAATTTAAGGTTTTCTTCAACTGGAAGGTGTGAACCGTCAAACATGATTGAAGTGTAACCAGCTTCGATACATTCAAGAGCATCGTCGTAGTGACCATGGTCAAGGTGAATAGCAACTGGTACAGTAATACCCATTGATTCTACAAGGTTTTCAATAAGGGCTTTACATACTTTGTAACCACCCATGTATTTAGCAGCACCCATAGAAGTTTGGATAAGTACTGGAGCTTTCTTAGCTTCTGCTGCACGCAAGATAGCTTGAGTCCACTCAAGGTTGTTTGTGTTAAATCCACCAACTGCATAACCATTGTCACGAGCTGCTTGGACAAATTTTTCTGCTGAAACGATTGCCATTTGTTATAGGCCTCCTATAAATTTTTGTGGGGTTAATCCCACTTACATTGTTTATTTTATCACTTTTTAGATGAAATTGCTAGTTTTTCCTGTGGCTTTAAGCGATTTCTTACGATAAATGAGGAGGAACCCTCTCCCTCCTAAGACTTCCATCCTATTCAAAAAGCAAAAAAGGAGCTTAACCCCTTTCAATCTTTCTCTTTAAAATTTTTTAACGAAAGGAGAAAAGCAATCCCGCAAATCACAAAGGATACCGCTGCAACCCATTGAGAATAGAAATAAGCAGCAAATAACTGACTGTCGGTAAATATTTTTCCAAGAAGTCCGTTTAGCACTCCCTCAAGAACGGGAATATTCTCACCCACAGCAGGGATTGACGCAAGAAAGAGAATAAAGCCCGCTATCAGAAAGAGATGAAGAATCCATTTTTTGATTCTTTTTTCATCTCTGAGCAGATACTGAGACGCCATCGCAATTAGAAAAATGAAAACATTCCATATGTTTAAGGCAATAAAATATCTAAAAGTATCCTTGTATGCGCCTATCGCCATCGCTAAAATCAGGATAGGACCGAAAAAATTAATGGCACTTCCCAATAGTGCAAAGAGGCCATCGACCAAAACCAGATACTTTTTCTTCATGTTCTCACCTCATCTCACACCTATTCTACCACAAAGAAATTTGAAAACAAAAAAAAGATAGCCGAAGCTATCTTGATCCGATGCGGAGAGAGGGACTTGAACCCTCACGACCTAAAGCGGTCACAGGATCCTTAGTCCTGCGCGTCTGCCAATTCCGCCATCCCCGCGATTGAGTACTTTACTAGTATATCAATCAACGACTTTTTTGTCAAGATTTTTTTCAAACTTTTTTCAGAGTTTGTCATTTTTTCACAAAAGGGAGTGGGAAAGAACTCCGACTAATTAAAAAGAGTTCGTCTTCCCACCCCCGCACAGTTGATTAGGTCATCTTTGGAGCTTGGAAAGCGAACAAAGATGCCAATCAACCACTGCGTCATGTAGTTATTACTATTATAGTCCAAAGGCTGGACACTTATTGCCCAGCCTTGATTCTCATTTGCTATCGTGGTTTTCAACTGCCGCTGTGATGAAGGCTGTGTAAAGTCCTTCTGGGCGGTTTGGACGGCTTGACAATTCTGGGTGGTATTGGCAAGCAACAAAGAATTTGTTTTCTGGGATTTCAACGATTTCGACCAAACGGTTGTCTGGTGAAACGCCTGAGAAGACAAATCCTGCTTCTTCGAACTGTTCACGGAAAGCATTGTTAAACTCATAACGGTGACGGTGGCGACGTTGCACCACTTCTTGATTGTCATAGGCAGCGGCTGCTTTTGATCCTCGTTTGAGTTTAGATGGGTAAAGACCGAGACGGAGCGTTCCTCCCATGTCTTCCACATCGATTTGGTCCCGCATGATATCGATAATTGGATACTTGGTTTCTGGATCCAATTCGGATGAATTGGCCCCTTCCAAGCCTAAAACGTGACGGGCAAATTCGATACAGGTTAACTGCATACCCAAGCAGACACCCAACATTGGGACGTCCTGTTCACGCGCATACTTGATGGCTTGAATTTTTCCTTCTGTTCCCCGTTGACCAAAACCACCTGGGACAATGATCCCATCCGCATCTCCAAGGAGTTCTGCCACATTTTCAGCTGTCACATCATTGGCATTGACCCAATTAATCTTGACCTCTGCATCATTGGCATACCCTGAGTGCTTCAAGGCCTCAACGACAGAAATGTAGGCATCTTGCAATTCTACGTATTTTCCAACCAAGGAAATCTTGACCTGCTTCTTGAGGTTCATGACCTTATCGACCATTGCAGACCATTCTGTCATATCTGCTGCAGGAACATCCAATTTCAAATGGTCACAAACGATTTGGTCCATATTTTGTGCTTGCAAGTTCAATGGGATTTGGTACAAATGTTCCACATCAAGTGACTCGATGACAGCTTCTGGTGCCACATCACAGAATTGAGCCAACTTGTTCTTAATTCCTTGACCCGCTGGTTTTTCTGTACGGATGACCAACATATTTGGTTGAATTCCAAGGCCACGCAATTCTTTCACAGAGTGTTGGGTCGGCTTGGTTTTCATTTCTCCCGCAGCCTTCAAGTAAGGTAGAAGAGTGGTGTGGATGTACATAACGTTTTCAGCACCAACATCTGCCTTCATTTGACGAAGAGCTTCAAGGAATGGAAGGGATTCAATGTCTCCAACTGTTCCCCCGACTTCTGTGATGATGACATCTGAATCCGTCGTCGTCGCTGCTCGTTTGATCTTTTCTTTCAAAGCATCTGTGATATGAGGAATAACCTGTACAGTCGCGCCCAAGTATTCTCCACGACGTTCCTTTCGAAGGACTTCGCTATAAATTTTCCCTGTCGTCACATTTGAGTACTTATTCAGATTGATATCAATAAAGCGTTCATAGTGTCCAAGGTCCAAGTCTGTCTCTGCGCCATCGTCTGTGACAAATACTTCCCCGTGTTGGTAAGGACTCATCGTCCCTGGGTCGATATTGATATAAGGGTCAAATTTTTGGATGGTCACTTTCAATCCACGATTTTTGAGCAAGCGACCAAGACTTGCTGCGACAATCCCTTTCCCGATGGATGATACGACACCACCCGTGACAAAAATATATTTTGTTGACATGTGCTTTCCTCTTCTTCTAATGTTGTAGAGGCCATTCCTCTTTGCAGAAAAAACAAAAATAGCTCCCTAATCCTTAGGGAGCTCCGACCTCAAAATGAGGTGCCCGAACAATATCTTACCGCAAATGGTCTACTTTGTCAAATTGAAAATTTCATGAAAATGATTTTCGCTGTTTACGAGACCTTTTCCACTCCATTTTTTGTGACGAGAAATTTCTCAAATTGAAGCTGAGACATGCAAAGAGCAAGGTCCTTGCGGATTCGCTCCAGTGCTTCTAAACGCATCTCGACTGATGTCTCGGTATTTCCTTGAATGACAAAGAGGGCGTTTTGCGTAGTCTCCTCAAATTTGTAATGGTCACTATCGCGTACATCCAACCAAGCCAGAACTCCTTTTTGATCCCGGTAGACAGGATCTGTCGGTGCGACACGTTTTTCACTAGAAAGGATCGGGAGGAAGAGATCGTCTCTTTGACTCACTGTAAATTCAATCGGTCCCTCAATCTTATCTAGGTCATGTCCTCCGATCGCGAGAAAAGACTTCAGAGATTCGACATTATAGATATCAATGATGCTATTGATCTGAGGAAGAGCTCCTCGATGCTGGATGTTTCGGATAAGAGCTAGGACTGTTGGGGGATTTTTCTTGATGCTACGCCCTACTTTTTGCAAGAGGTCTGTATACCCTTTGATGACAGGAGATGCCACTACTTCTTCTGTCTGACACTGGAGCGCCCATTGTTCAAGCTCTTTCTTCTTTTCAAGAAAAGAAGGGGGCAAAACTGCTTGAGGATCCACATTTCTAGCAATTCCGACCACAACCGTATCAATACCAAGAGCTACTAAACTTTGATCTAAACGAAAGTCCATCTGAACACCTCCTATTGGGAAAGCTTACACGATTATCATACATCATTTCGCCACTTTTTTCAATGCAAACAAAAAGAGAGTGGGACAGAAATCGGTCATTCGTTA
>NZ_KV807483.1:240737-262905 GCF_001812015.1 Streptococcus sp. HMSC073D05 | reverse complement strand
AATTGAGAGGCTAGGACTTTTGTCCCAGCCTCTTCTTATGATTTATTCTTCTTCCTCGTCTTCAGCATCCTCTTCTTCGTCGTCTTCTTCGCTTAATTCAACTTCCTCACCCAAATCATCTGGTACGATTTCATTGATTTCAGCATCGTAAGCTTCGACTTCACTCTTTTCATCATCTGGATTTTCTTCATCATATGAAAGAGCTGGATCTGCTTCGTAAACTTCTTCGTCTTCTGGATCATCATCGTTGTAGTCGATCGCATCTTCGTCTCCATCCATGAAGGCATTGACACGTTTTTTCTTCCGTTTCTTAGGAGTTTCGTCTTCGTCTGTTTCTTCAAGAGCGATGATTTCCTCATCAACTTCATCGATGGCATACCATGAACGAAGGCCCCATTTGTTATCTCCAAGTGGGATAAAGCTTCCATCTACATTCAATTCTGTGTAGAACAATGGAAGAGCTTCACGGATCTCGCTGTTTGATTTTTCAAGGTAATTTTGAATTTCATTTACAAGATCGCTAAAGTACATTTCATGGTCACGTCCGCGTAATTCTAAAATCGCACGCGCCACTTCAATCATAGAAAGTTCACTTTTTTCTTGTCCAGCAAATACTTCTAATTCCAAGGGTAAATCTCCTTATGTTTCATTTCCTAAATGGAGAAGGATCCGGTCTTAAACCTCATCCTATCCTCAATGACAGATTGAAAACTTCTCGTCACTAAATCTATCACGCATTTTATCGTTACACTCTATTGTACGATAAATTTCCCCTTTCGTCAAAGGAAAATTCCAGGATTCTCCATGAAATCAGAAAAAAGAAGAGCCTCAAGGCTCTTCTTTTTTCTCAATTATTTTACTTTTGCTGTGCTTGTGATTACGTTCACTGCTTTCTTCACTGTGATATCATGTTTCAACATTTCTGGTGAAAGAAGGTTGCGAACTTGTTCAACTGGCATGTTGTAATCTGCTGCCAATTGTTCGATTTCAGCGTTGATTTCTTCTTCAGTTGCTTCGAAGCCTTCTGCTTTTGCTACTGCTTCAACCACAAGGTTTGTCTTCGTACGGCTTTCAGCTTCTGCTTCGTATTGTTTGTGAAGATCTTCTTGAGTTGTTCCAGTGATTTGGAAGTACATTTCAGGTGAGATACCTTGACGTTGCATGTTTCCAAGGAATTCGTTGATTGAACGGTGTACTTCTTCGTGGATCATTTCTTCTGGAAGTTCAACGATTTCAGCGTTTTCAACGGCAAGATCGATTGCTGCTGCTTCTACTGCATCGTTGTATGCTTCTTCTTTAGCTTCTGCCAATTCTTTGCGGTATTTTTCTTTCAATTCAGCAAGAGTTTCAACTTCTTCGTCGATGTCTTTTGCCAATTCATCGTCAAGAGCTGGTACTTCTTTTGCTTTTACTTCGTGGATCGTTGTCACGAATTTCGCTTCTTTACCTGCAAGATCAGCTGCTTGGTAGTCTTCTGGGAATGTTACGATCACGTCAACTGTTTCACCAGCAGAGTGTCCAACCAATTGGTCTTCGAAACCTGGGATGAATTGACCTGAACCAAGTCCAAGTGAGAAGTTGTCACCTTTACCACCGTCGAATTCAACACCGTCGATAGAACCTACGAAGTCGATCACAACTGTGTCACCTTCTGCAGCAGCACCTTCTTTAACAACCAATTCAGCCAAGTTGTTGCGTTCGCGTTCGATACGAGCATCCACATCAGCGTCTGTTACTTCTTTAGAAACTTCTACTGACACTTCAAGGTCTTTGTAAGCACCCAATTTTACTTCAGGTTTTGTGACAACAGCTGCTGTCAATGTCCAGTCTTGACCTTTTTCCATAGATACAACATCGAAAGTTGGTTGTGCTACAACTTCGATTCCAGCTTCTTTAACAGCTGCTTCGTATGCTGCTGGAAGAAGATCGTTCAAAGCATCTTGGTAAAGAGCTTCTTCACCAAAACGTTGGTTGAAGATTGGACGTGGAATATGACCTTTACGGAATCCAGGTACGTTCAAGGTTTTCTTAACAGACTCAAACACACGGTCCAAAGCAGGTTTGATTTGCTCTTGGCTGATTGTGAAAGTCAATACACCGTGGTTAGTTTCTTTGTTTTCAAATGATACAGACATTCTGTCTCTCCTTAAAATAATATAGTCATTCCTTATAATTTTACCACAAAACTTTGAAATTGCAAGTTTTAAAACGTTTTTGCCTCTCTTTTCATCCAAAAAAACTAGCCCTTAAAAGCTAGTTCTGATTATGATTTTCGGATGGGATCATCGAGGTAGAGAGCACGGGCGCCACCGATCAATTTTGGCCGACTGGCAAGGGCTGTGACATGGGCTCCACCTAGCTCACGCAAGATAGGGCGAATCGGAACTTGCACGTGTTTGACATGCATCCCTACTGAGGTATCTCCGATGTCTAACCCGGCTTGGGCTGTGATAAATTCCACCTCAACAGGATCCTTAAAATACTTGAAAGCTGCGAGTTGTCCAGCCCCTCCTGCATGGAGACTCGGAAGGACATTGACGATTTCTAGCTCCTTCTTGTCCGCCAATTCTCTCTCGACCACCAAGGCGCGATTGAGATGCTCACATCCTTGTACCGCCAGATAAATCCCTCTTGGATTCAACTCATCTAGCAAGGTCTGGACAATAGCTTCGGCAATGTCGATGTTGGAGGCCTTTCCAATTTGCCCTCCTGCAACCTCACTGGAAGACATCCCGAGGACTAGAATCTGTCCTTGGTGGAGACGGCTTTTTTCCAAGACATCTACCAAGATTTCTTTTGTATCCTTCTTCAGTTGCTCCAGATCCATGAATTAGCTTCCTTTCTTTTGAAATGCATAATAGACCACATAGCCTAAAGCCATTCCAACAAAATTCTGAGCGAGGTTATTCGGAATGTCCGAGATAGCAGCACCCCAGCCATTGCCTAAAAAGAGGGCAGAAGCTAGTGCGTAACCGCCTACCATCACAACTGTTGCAAGGAGCAAGCCTAGGTAACGAGCTTTGCCCTTGAAGCCAGCAAAGTAACCTTGTCCCCCGTGAAAGAGGAGACTAAAGAACATCCACTGAGGATAGCCTGAAATCAGATCCAATAAGAAGGCTCCGACACCACCTACAATAGCACCTTCCTTGCGTCCAAAATAGAAGGCTGTGAAATAGGCACCAAGATCTAGTAGGGTGACGATCCCTGTCGGAGTTGGAAGTTTGGTATAGTAGCCAAGTACAACTGTCAAGGCTGTCAAGATAGAGAGGCGGGCAATGAGTTGAGTTCGATTAGATGTCATACTGTACTACTCCATACTGGTCTGAATGTTGAATCGCTTGGAAAACAAAGTCTTTAGAGGCTTTAACAGCTTCAAGTGGTGATTTCCCTTTTACCAACTGGCTGGAAATGCTAGACGCAAAGGTACAACCTGCTCCTGTATTGTTCTTTTCTAAGACCGGCTCTTCAATGACGGTGAAGTCTGTACCATCATAAAAGACATCGATGGCCTTTTCTTTATTGAGACGATTGCCCCCTTTGACCACGACATTCGCTGCTCCTAATTCGTGGAGCTTGCGTGCTGCCTCCTTCATATCGTCGAGCGATTGAATCTTGCTTTGGGTCAAGATCTCAGCTTCTGGTAAGTTTGGCGTAATGATAGTCACATAAGGGAAGAACTTGATCAATTCGTCTCGAAGAGCTGAAACTTCCACATCATGGCTTTCCTTGCAGACCAAGACAGGATCTAGTACCACTGGGATCTCCGCATGGGCTTTGACATAGTCCAAGGCCAAGTCTGCCACTTCAACATCTGGCAAAAGACCGAGTTTAATAGCAGAAAAAGGAACATCCTTGAGAGAGTTGAGCTGTTGAGCAAAGGTCGTCGGATCCACCGGAATCACTTCAAAACCGTTCTCCGTCATAGCGGTCAAACAAGTCACCGCTACAAAACCATGCTGTTTGTTGGTTGTATAGGTTGCAAGGTCTGCATGAAGACCTCCTCCACTAAAAATATCATTTCCTGAAATAGCTAGAATCAATTCATTACTCATAACGGATCTCCTTTAAATATAAGCCATTTGGCGCTGCTGTAGGACCTGCAAGATTGCGGTCCTTCTTTTCCAAAATCAGATCGATCTGCTCGATCGGCATCCGATCATTTCCAATCTTCAACAAAGTTCCCACCATATTACGGATTTGCTTGTAGAGAAAGCCATTGCCCGAAAAGGTAAAGACAAGGCGATGATGTTCTGCATCCTCAACCAAGCGAGCCTCTGTAATCGTACGAACCTTATCTTCCACACTGGTTCCCGAAGCGGTGAAACCGGTGAAATCATGGGTTCCCTCCAACTTTTGGATGGCTACTTGCATCTTTTCCACATCCAAAGGATAAGGATAGTGGGTGGCATAGTGGCGCATCATGGGGTTCTTGGGACGACCATAATCCACGATAAATTCATAGGTTTTGCTGTGCTTCTTATAGCGTGAGTGAAAGTCATCTGCTACTTGCTCTACTCGGATGAAATCAATATCCTCTGGGGTTTGGGTATCGAGGGCAAAGCGGAGCTTTTCCTCGTCCCGCGCTTGGGGGAGATCAAAATGAATCACCTGCCCAAGAGCATGGACACCTGAATCCGTTCGCCCCGCTCCATGAACGGTAACAGGGGTTCCTTGATTGAGACGCGTCAAGGTCTTTTCGATTTCTTCCTGCACACTACGGGCATGCGGTTGGCGTTGAAACCCTGCAAACAAGGTCCCGTCATATGAAATGGTTGCTTTGTATCGTGTCATGGTTCTATTTTAGCAAGATATAGAAGGGGTTACAAGAGTGAAAAAACCAAACTGTCCGGGTACAGTTTTGCAAGCACAAAAAGAGGCTGGACAAAAGTCCTGGCCTCTCAATTGTTTTTGGATTGTCGAGCAAGACGCAGTGGTTGAGCGGGATATACTACGCTGATTTCATCAGCTTTTACAGCCCTACTCAACTGTGCGGAGGTGGGACAACGAAATCGAATTCTAACGAATTACCGATTTCTGTCCCACTCTCCTAACTTCGACCTGTTACAAATCTACTAGGTCTCAGTCTCTTTTTTTATTTTTCAAGTCCATTCCTGCCGCTCCTAAGATCGCTCCTAGTAAAGCGAGCCCAAGAGCAGATTCCACTCCTGTTTCTGGGAGTTGCTTGTTAGAGTTTCCTGTTTCTGAACGAACCTCTTTTTCCACAGCTACTGGAATTGGCGTTGGGGTATTTGCTGGTGCTACTGGTTGATCCTTCGAGATCACTTGAGGTGTTGAAGGATCTGGAACCATTTTGTTCACAAGCACGTCTGACTTCACTGGTGCTTCTACTGAAGGGCTTGTTGGGATCACAATTTCTTTGGTACCGACTTCAACAATTTCTGCAACTGGCTCTGTTGCTACTTCTGTAGCGATCACTTTTCGACTTTGATCAAGTGCCGAAACCTCTACATACTCAAGACCTTGCCCTTTAACCCCAGCCTGGATCACTCTGCGTTCTCCTTTAGCGAGATCTGGATTGGTCCGTTCCACAAGGTCAAAATCAAGTTCTTTCTCCACGATGTCAAGACTTGGTTTGTCTTCCACTAGGGCTTTGACGTCATTTTCAGCCAAGCTACCTACTTGCGTGATTGGCTTGAGCCCCGTAAGGGCTTGAGTCAGAGCAGCCACTTCTTGATCCACCTGATCTTGATGAGCACGGCTCACATTCCAATTCAAGCTATCTAAGACTTTCGCAAGTGCTGCGCGAGATTCTGGTGTGTAAATGGCTAGATCTGTTGGCACCGTAGCAACTGCTTTTCTAAGAGCAGTGAAGTCTGCCTTGAAATAGTCCTTGTTGTGGTTGGCAAAAGCTTCCATAACCTGGAAGACTTCTTCTTCCTTGTATTCATTGGCCGGCTCATCAGCCCAAATTCCCAACATACTTCCGGATGTCGGTAATTTGACATCAGGGTACTTGGTTGAAGCTAACTGTTCAAATGGAACAGTTTCTGTATTTTGGATAGCTTTTTCGAGCGGATAACTTTGATCACCTTTGTGGCCCAAAACATAGTACCAGTCTCCGTTGGTGTTAAGGAATTTATACCCCTTATCTGCCAAATACTGTGGAGATGCGAGGTTATAGCCCCACCATCCCTTAGACCAATATGAAATCAAGACGTCCTTGTCAAAGGCGACATCATCTTCATCTCCATAATAGAAGCCATCGTTAAAGGCCATTGGCTGCAAGCCTTTTTCACGCGCCATGGCTGCAAGACTATTGGAATACTCCGCAAATTTACCATAGAGGTCATACCACTTGAGGTAATACCAACCTTGCGCACTGGTAGCGTCATTGGCATATTCATCTGTTCCGTAGTTAAAGATCTTAGACTTGTCTTTGAAGTAGTCCATGTACTTGCCAATCAAGGCTTTGGTAAAGTTGACTGCTGCTTCATTGGTCAAATCCATGGTTGTTTTTGAAACCGTATCAAAGCTGGCTTGTGGATTTTCAATGCCCAATTTTTCCATGACCACCAACAAAGCATCCATGTGTCCAGGACTATTGACTGCCGCAATCAAGCCGATTCCTTTCGCAGTCGCATAAGCATGGAGTTCATCCATTTCCGCTTGGGTCAAGGCTTGACCATTTGGATCATCGTAATAGGCCTTGGTGCCTTCTAAAATGGCCTTTTTCACATCATCACTGGCATAGGTTTTGCCATTGGCTTCCACCGTCATATCATCGAGGACGAAGCGCATACCATCGTTTCCGACAAGGAGGTGCAAGTCAGAATAACCCAACTCACTGGCCTTATCTACGATCCGTTTCAATTGATCCAGTGAGAAGTATTTGCGGCCTGCATCGATCGAGATGACCTTCTTCATGGCAAGTTTTTCTTCCGCTTCTTTTGCTGCAACTTCTTTCGCGTAGCTTTCCGTATACACCAAAGCATCTTGAGCTGCTTTGAGATTGTCGATCAAAGTTTTGGCCTCTGCTCGAGTCGTGTCTGTTCCTGCCCCTTCTAATGCTTTTTTAGCTGCCGTAAAGGCTACTAGAGATTCCGGTGTATAGTGATCCAAATCAGTTGGAGCTTCTGAAAGAGCTTTTCCGACGACTTCAGGATCTGCAACAAAGTAGTCCGCATTCTTGTCCGCGAAGGCATGCATGAGCTTAAAGAGAAGGTCTTTTTTGTAGGTTGCGGATGGCGTATCTGCCCAAGCAGCTACCATGCCACCGATGAAAGGTACCTTAGCCCCATCATTTTTTTGAACCACATCAATCGCTGACTTGGAAATTCCTTCGAGACCTTGATCGAGGTTGTACCAACCAGATCCAGCCTTGTCCCGTCCAAGCACATAATACCAAGCATCATTGGTATTAAGAATCTGATGACCTAGTTCAGACAAGAGTTTTGAAGAAGCGACATCATAGCCGTTCCAGCCACCTGTCCAGTAGGAGACAATGATATCCTTGTCAAAAGTGCCATAGGAAGTATCACCATTGTAGTAGATTCCGTCATTAAAGGCCATTGGTTTCATCTTGTGTTTTTTCACAATAGCTGCTAGATCATTGGCGTATTGAATGAATTTTTCATAGCCTTTTTCTGGATAGCCTTCACCTGGCCAATGCTTGCTGGCTTGGAGAACCTGCCAACCATGGGCATCTGTAGCATCGTTGGCATATTCATCCAAACCGATATTGAAAATATCTGCCTTGCCGCTGAAATAAGCCGCATACTTGTCTACCAAAGCCTTGGTAAAGTCTAAGGCTTTTTGGTTGTCCAAATCAACTGTCCGGGCTGATTTTTTAGTGCCAAAGTAATTAAAGTGAGGGTTTTCGATCCCCAATTGTTCCATGGCTGTCAGAATCGCATCCATGTGACCTGGACTATTAATGGTTGGGATGACACCTACTTTCTTCGATTTGGCGTAGGCTAAAATATCATCCATTTGAGCCTGGGTCAAGGCTGTCCCGTTCGGATCATCGTAATAAGCCTTCGTCCCTTTTTCAACCGCATCTGTCACGGCTTGGCTAGAATAAGAAGTATCTCCCACTTTCAAAGACATGTCATCCAGCACAAAGCGCAAACCATCATTTCCAACTAGAAGATGCAAGTCTGTATAACCCGTCTTACTTGCTTCATCAATGATTTCCTTGATTTGGTCTGGTGAGAAGTACTTGCGACCGGCATCAATCGATACAATCTTTTTCTTGGCTAATTTTTCTTCCTGATCAGGATCTTTAGTAGGTGTTTCCGTCGCTGCTGTCGCTGGTTGAGCTGCCACATCCGACTCTGCGACAGAACTTGCTTCTTCGCGAATCAAACGGTCAAGATCTGATACCCGCAATTCACGATCAGGCAGTGTCGGTTGACTTTGATCGACGATTGGGGCAGGAGCCGTTGGTTTTTCTACTGTTGGCTGAGAAGCTTCCTCATTAAGAGAAATCGTTGACTCACCCTCGCTTGGCTGCGTTGGAACTGTCGTTGAAGGACTGTCTGTAACGCTCGACGTATCGGCCGCTACAACATGAGCACCAGCAAAAAATCCTATGAGCACCGAAGCAGCTCCTACTGCATACTTGCGAATCGCATAACGTGGTTGATGTGATTTCATCAGGACCTCCTAAATCGTCTTTGTAATCGTTTTCTTAAATTTACCACGATATCTTAATAAATTCAATGAGGCTTCTCATTATTCTTTAATTAGGAGAGGAAGTTCTTGGATTCGATCCAAAATAAAACGAGCCCCTTACTCAAAAGGAAACTCGTTCATTCTTATAAATCATCTAAAGCATCTTTGACCTTGTCAAAGAACCCTTTTTTCTTTGGGTTGACCTTCAAATCACTTGCTTCCGCAAAGGCTTGAAGGGCTTCTTTTTGCTTGTCATTTAAACCAGTTGGGGTGACGACATTGACAGATACATATTGATCTCCCATCGCACCACCACGTAAGCTTGGAGCCCCTTTCCCACGGAGGCGGAATTTCTTACCGGTTTGGGTTCCTTCAGGAATGACCAAATCGACATCTCCGTGAACAGTTGGCACATGGACCGTATCTCCAAGAGCTGCTTGGACAAAGTTCAAGTCTAACTTGTAGTATATGGTTGAGCCATCTCGTTCGAAGCGATCGCTCGGCTCAACATTGACAACGACATACAAGTCACCATAAGGTCCACCGTTAAAGCCAGCTTCTCCTTGACCAGCTAAGCGGATTTGTTGACCCGTTTCAACTCCGGCAGGAATCTTGACATTCACGCTATGAGCTTGTTTTTCATGACCTGTTCCACGACAAGTCGTACATGGATCTTTGATTTCTTGACCACGACCATGACAGACATCACAGGTCACTTGACGGCGCATCATACCAAGAGGGGTCTGCGTATCCACATTGATGACTCCAGAACCATGACAGCGTCCACAGGTCACCGGACTAGTCCCTGGCTTAGCCCCAGAACCATGGCAGGTATGACAGCTAGCTTCCCGATGGTACTTGACTTCTTTTTCTGCACCAAAAATCGCTTCTTCAAACTTGAGATTGACGCGGTATTGGAGGTCATCCCCTTGACGAGGTGCATTTGGATTACGACTTGCACCACCACCAAAGAAGCTAGAGAAGATGTCTTCAAAGCCACCAAAACCAGCACCATCAAAGCCACCAAAACCACCTGCTCCGCCACCGAAGCCACCATTGGCACCCGCAGCACCATATTGGTCATAAGCAGCCCGTTTTTGTTCGTCACTCAAAATCTCATAAGCTTCTTGAACTTCCTTGTACTTTTCCTCAGCACCAGGCTCCTTGTTGATATCTGGGTGATATTTTTTAGATAATTTCCGATAGGCTTTCTTGATCTCATCCTGAGATGCATTCTTTGAAACGCCCAAACGGTCATAAAATTCAGTATTGTTCATACAAGATACTAAGAGCGAACAGAAAGCGACTGAAATTTAGGAAACCGACAAGAAATCCTGATTTCTTAGGCGGTTTATCTAATTTCCAAGCTTTCCGCTCGGGTTCAATTCCCCGAACACTCTTTGTTCCTTTCTATAATTTTCATGTAATCTTTAGAGGCTGTTTTCTATACTTCGCTTCACTTGATCAAACTCTTGGTCTGATAGAGTAAATATCAAATCCTCTTCTGAGTAGTCGTTTCGTTCTTTAAAATAGTTGTCCGTATTAGCTGCCAAGCCTAAACTTAGAATCACTCTTCTTGCATACTCTTGATGGGCAAAACCGATAGCCGTAATGATCTGTTTATCTTGCACAACCAGTTTGGGCTGGAAATTCTCACGTGGAAGAAATTCAAAATAATCAAAGAAGTTTTGCCAAATTCCACCTGTAAATTTCGTGGCCTTCAACAGACCTGCTTTCGCTAATAAAAGAGGCGCTGAAGAAATGGCTGCAATTAGGATATCTTGCTCACCAAGGTCCCTCAAGAACGAAATCAATTTCTCATCCTGTAGGGCAGGTCCTATGTTGACCATTCCTGGCAAAATCACGCAAGAATACTCTTCAATACGGATTTGATCTAGTGTTTTCGTTGGTTGACAGGGTAAGCCATCCTCAGAGACCACCATCGAATGATCTGAAGCAGCATAATCAATCGTAACATTAAAAGACAGAGCTAAAGTACTCGTTAAAGCAGTTATCTCATAAAGAGAAAAATTAGGATAAATGATACAAAGTACTTTTTTCATAAGCAACATCCTCTATTTTACCGAAAAACAGAGGCTGGGTTGCAACCTCTGGATTTCTTTTTATACTTACTAGTTTAAGTTTTAAAAATCAAACTAGTAATGCTGAATTGAGCACGCCCTAACCTCTTGGTGAAAAAGATAAATCTTTCTAGAAACTAAAGTTTCTGCGTCAGATTTCCTATTTTCACTGTGAGGTTTTAACGGACTTTGCATCTTATTTTTCTGTAAACTCTCCGTCTACGACGTCGTCGCCTGCGTTGCCTGTTGCTTGTGCGCCTTCTGCTCCTGCTTGTGCTTGTTGCGCTGCTGCAGCTTGTTCGTAAAGCTTAACAGCCAATGCTTGTGCTTTTTCGTTCAAGGCTTCAAGTTTCGCTTTCATTTCTTCAAGGTTACCTGATTCTTGAGCTTTCTTAAGATCATCAAGTCCTGCTTGAGCTGCGTCACGTTCTGCATCAAAGCCTTTGCCTTCAGTTTCTTTGATGGTTTTTTCAGTCGCAAAGATAGCTTGGTCTACTTCGTTACGAAGGTCAACTTCTTCTTTACGTTTCTTATCTGCTTCAGCGTTTGCTTCTGCATCTTTCATCATGCGGTCGATTTCTTCGTCTGTCAAACCTGAGTTTGATTGGATAACAATTGTTTGTTCTTTTTGAGTTCCAAGATCTTTCGCTTTAACAGATACGATACCGTTCTTGTCGATGTCAAATGTTACTTCAATTTGTGGGATACCACGAGGTGCAGCTGGGATATCAGTCAATTGGAAGCGTCCAAGAGTCTTGTTATCTGCTGCCATTGGGCGTTCCCCTTGAAGAACGTGGATATCAACGGCTGGTTGGTTATCTGCTGCAGTTGAGAAGACTTGTGATTTAGATGTTGGAATGGTTGTGTTGCGGTCGATCAATTTTGTGAAGACTCCACCCATTGTTTCGATACCAAGTGACAATGGCGTTACGTCAAGAAGGACAACGTCTTTCACGTCACCAGTGATCACACCACCTTGGATCGCAGCACCCATAGCCACAACTTCGTCAGGGTTCACTGATTTGTTTGGTTCTTTACCAGTTTCAGCTTTAACAGCTTCTACAACGGCAGGAATACGAGTCGAACCACCGACAAGGATGACTTCGTCGATATCTGACAAGCTCAAACCTGCATCTGAAAGGGCTTGACGAACTGGAGTTTTTGTACGTTCTACAAGATCACGAGTCAAATCGTCGAATTTCGCACGAGTCAAAGTCATTTCCAAGTGAAGAGGTCCAGCAGCTCCTGCAGTGATGAACGGCAAGCTGATTTGAGTTGAAGTCACACCAGAAAGGTCTTTCTTCGCTTTTTCAGCTGCGTCTTTCAAACGTTGAAGCGCCATCTTGTCTGTTGACAAGTCGATACCATTTTCTTTCTTGAATTCTTCAACCATGTAGTCGATGATTTTTTGGTCAAAGTCGTCACCACCGAGTTTATTATCCCCTGCAGTCGCCAATACATCAAAGACACCATCACCCAATTCAAGGATAGATACGTCGAATGTACCACCACCAAGGTCGAATACCAAGATTTTTTCTTCTTTATCAGTCTTATCCAAACCGTAAGCAAGAGCTGCTGCTGTTGGTTCGTTGACGATACGTTCTACTTCAAGACCAGCGATTTTACCAGCGTCTTTAGTTGCTTGACGTTGTGCATCGTTGAAGTAAGCCGGAACTGTGATAACAGCTTTGGTTACTTTTTCACCAAGGTAGTCTTCCGCGTAACCTTTCAAGTATTGAAGAATCATCGCTGAGATTTCTTGTGGAGTGTATTCTTTCCCGTTAGCAGAAACTTTTTCAGAAGTTCCCATCTTAGACTTGATAGAGATCACTGTATCTGGGTTTGTTACTGCTTGACGTTTTGCAGCGTCACCAACGATGATTTCACCGTTTTTAAAAGACACTACAGATGGAGTTGTACGGTTTCCTTCTGGGTTTGCGATAATTTTTGATTCAGTTCCTTCAAGAACTGCTACTGCTGAGTTTGTTGTACCTAAGTCAATACCGATAATTTTGCTCATTATTTTTTCCTCTTTTTTAATTTAATTTTCCTTTTGATACTCTTCTTAAGTGGCGGCGCCGTCAGAGTTTGACTTCGTCAATCTCTTTGACTAAACTTTGAGCCTAGAGTCTCAAAGTTTGCGCATATAGCGCCACGGCGAAGAGCATCGCCTTTGGTTCGCTTCGCTCACTATTGGCAAAGCCGAACCAATGTTAATCTTTCTTTCATAGTTTAGTGTCGTTTCGGACAAGACAGCCTAGTTATAAACCACTACCATGGCTGGGCGAAGGATGCGGTCATGGAGTTTGTAGCCTTTTTGGAAGACTTGTGCGATGGTGTCTGCTGGATGTTCATCATCTGCAGGTAAGGTTTGGATGGCCATGTGGTAGTTATGGTCAAAGGCTCCGTCCGCTGGAATTTCTTCGATTCCTTCTTCTTTCAGGGCATGTACCAAACTTTCTTGGACCATTTCCAAGCCCTTCTTCACATCATCTGTCAACCCTTCTACGGCAAGGGCACGTTCGAGGTTGTCCAGTGATGGTAAGATCGCTTTTGCCAAATCTTGGCTACGGTATTTTTGTAATTGTTGACGTTCTTCATTGGCACGGCGCTGAATGTTTTGCATTTCTGCATGAGCACGAAGGTATTTATTTTCAAATTCTTCGGCACGCGCTTGTGCTTCTTCTAACTCAGAAGGTTGGTTGCTTTCCTCTACAACTTCTTCAGCTGTTTGGGCAACTTCCTCTTCTTTCACGTCTTCTTTTTTGATATCTTCTGTCAAGGCATACACCCCTTTCATTTGATCTTAATTTACTTCATAATGGTTGCTGTTGAGGTAACGGTAGTAATCCGTCAACTTCATAACCAGTACCCGTCCGATGACATTGACCAGGCTAATCACACGCCTGTAGTCCATCTCTACGGGACCGATCACATGCATGAGGGCCATCCCACGATAAGGAACCAGGAACTTGTGACTAATCACCGTCACATTTTTCAAGGCCTTCTCTTGGGAGTCTGCAACTAGGATCTGGGTCATTTGGTCTTCTGGCATCCCCCCTCGCAACTCCAAGGCTACATGTTGGGGATTATCTAAGAACTGATAGGTCTGAAGATCGGCGTAGGTTAATGATGAAACCTTTCCTTCTACAAAGACCAGTTCTTGAAACAGTTGCGAGAAGACGTAATCAAAGAGATCCAGCACATTGTCTGTCGTCTTGAAATAGCGCTGTACAATCTGTGGAATCTCCGTCCGCAAGCGGTAGTGGATATCCAAGACCGTATTTCCAATGAAGCGTTCTTGAACCAGCTGGTGGAAAATTTCCAAGTCACTGGTTAAGAAATTCTTTGGTATGGCAAACTGGACGGTGACAGGCTTTGATTCATCCAAGGTCAGAACCGCCAAGGCATCGTGGTTGGATAATGGAACAATCTCAAAACCAGTCAAGCGCTGACGTGTCGGTTCAACATCCTGAATCACTGCAGTGTAACCCGTCATCTGGGCTAGTAACTTGGCCGTAGCATCCAAGATATCGTCTAACTTAAATGCTTCGAAATCAAAGGCCTTCACCACCTGGTAGACATCTTGCTCATCAATCAACTCTAGATCCAGCGAGTTCTGAACAAAATATTGAAAACCAGCTCGGCTAGGCATGCGGCCACTCGAAGTGTGGGCCTTTTCTAGTAAGCCTTGCTTTTCGAGGGCAGCCATGTCGTTTCGGATGGTCGCACTACTGGATTGAATGACATCTTGTAGCGCTTTTGAACCGACTGGTTCGTGGGTCTTGGTAAAGATATCGACAACAAGATTAAGAATCTCATTTTGACGTTCTGTAACCATGACCTCACCTCTCTTTCATTTTTAGCACTCTAAACACTCAAGTGCTAAACCATGATTCTATTATACACCCATCCAAAAGAAAGTCAAGAGAAAAAACCAAAAAATTAGCACTCTTTTTCAAAGAGTGCTAAAAATCATTCTTAAGACCTAGAGAAGTGAATCTCCTCCTATTTACCAGCTTTTTTCAATAGCTGAATATATTCTTCCAATACTAGCTGATGGTTGGCCATATACTGAGCATTTTCTACGCCAACATAACGGAAATGCCAATTCTCAAAATTCACACCCGTGATGTTGCTCTTCCCATCTGGGTAGCGAAGGACAAAGCCATATTGCGGTGCGATGGCAGCCAACTGCATGCCCAACTCATCACTTTGACCCGCTTCGACACTCATATCAATCGCAAGCCCCGTCTGGTGTTCACTCGCACCAGGGACCTGTACCTGGGTCTGCACCTGCTTTTCAGCTTCTTCGTGCGAAAGACCACTAGCCTCTAGTTGCACAACACGCTCATTATAGAGCTCTGTTTGCTCGGCCACACTTCGATAGCCTGATATCAAGGTTTCTTCTGGGGCAATTTTTCGAGCCGCTTCTAAAAATTGACGAGTTGGTTCTACAATCCGACTATCCACTTTGATAGCATCCACATCTGTCAATTGTGGGTTCAGCTCAGGCTTCACATTGTCACGATTAACCAAGATCAACTGCCAGTCTTTTGTCGAAACGGCTGGTAAATCTGATTTTTCTTTCTTTTTCTTAGAAGAAGAGGGAGTCGTTACAGCTGTTTTTTTAGCCTTCCAAAACTGAAGCCCTGAAAACAAGCTTGGCTTCGCTAAGTAAGCACCAATTCCCGATCCAAGGACCACAAGAAGAAAGAAACTCAATAGGTAAGGCCACCATTTCTTACGTTTTTTTCTTGCGCGTCTATACTTATTCGTCATGGCCACCCTCTAGAAGTTTTGCTCCAACCTTACGATAGGACAGATCCCCAATCTTTTCAATACTGAAAGCACCATCTTCATAAGCCAAAACCGTCACGCTTCCGTTGTCCAAGACCAATTCTTCGACCGCTTTTGGATCGATGAGATAAATCAAGGTCGTAATGGTCATGCCGTGGCTGACCACAATAGCATTGCCGCCGCCAGCTGCTTCTACCTCTTTTGCGATGGCTTCAAAACCTTCTTTGATCCGACTACTCAAGGCTCCCCAGGATTCAGCCCATCCCGTGGTATCCACTTCGACGATTCCTTCTGCTAACTCCATTAGGCTCAACTGATGGAAATCATCGACCTTAAAGACACGAGGTAAGACCCCCATAAAGAGATCACCATCATAAGCACCGTCAAAACTACCAAAACACCACTCGCGGATCCGTTTGTCATAACGATAAGGGATTTTTCCTGTCAGACCAAGTTCTTGAAGAATAATTCCCATGGTTTGAATGGTGCGTCCAGAATCACTCGAAACAGCCTCTTCAAAAGAAAGCCCAGCTTCCTTGAGACCAAGTCCTAATTCTCGAATTCCACGCTCTCCTGCTTCTGTCAGCGGAGTGTCTGACCAGCCCTGTGCCCGCCCAATGGTATTAAACATGGTTTTTCCATGACGAGCAATATATAATCTGGTTTTTGTCATTGTATTACCTCCGTATGTATCTCTTTCATTATATCATTTTTTGCAAAAAGAAAGTAGGAAAGCTCTTACAAGTTTTGAGAAAAAGAAAAGGCCATGACCAAAGGGTCAGCCTTTCATTATGGACTAGGATTCTTGCAAGCTTTCACCGACCTCACGGTAACTGCTATCTCCAATCCCCTTAACCGTCAATTTTCCATCTTCATATTCTACAAGAGTAACACTACCATTTGAAAGAGGCAGATTGAGATTTGGTTTTCCTTCGACCAAGCAGACTAAGGTCTGAATGGTCCAACTATGGCTGACCACCAAGGCATTGCCTCCACCATTTTCTTCTACTTCTTTGGCGATGGCTTCAAAACCTTCTAGGATTCGGCTTTTCAAGACTTCCCAAGGTTCAGCCCAATTTGCTGTGTCCACTTGGCAAATGCCATTGGCCAAGTCTTCCAAGGTCAAGGTCTTATAATCCTCCACATCCAGCACGCGCGGCACGACACCATGAAAGAGCTCCCCTCCATAGGCACCATCAAAACTTCCAAAACACCATTCGCGGATCCGTTTGTCAAAGCGATAAGGAATCTGGTCTTTCAAGCCCAATTCATCGAGAATGATCCCCATAGTCTGAATGGCACGGCCTGAATCACTGGAATAAGCTCGAGTAAACTCCAAACCGGACTCACGCAAGCCGATTCCTAGAGCTTGAATCCCTCGTTCTCCTTCTGCTGTCAAGGGTGTATCGGACCAGCCTTGAGCACGGCCAATGGTATTAAACATGGTTCTCCCATGACGAATCACAAATAATCTTGTTTTAGCCATCTTGTCTCCTTTTGCAAGAAAAAAGTCTGGAGCTTCATCATCACAGACTTTTCTATTTTCTACTATTATACTAGATTTCTCTTAGTTTTTAAAGCTATGAACCGGAGCTGGAATTTGACCACCACGGGCAATGAAATCAGCTGACGAAGCCTTGTTGACCTTCATTACCGGAGCAGACCCAAGAAGTCCACCAAGCTCTAACATATCGCCTTCCTTGCCATAAGGAATGATCCGAACGGCTGTTGTCTTTTGGTTAATGACCCCGATAGCTGCTTCATCGGCGATCATGGCCGCAATGGTTGTATCTGGAGTATCAGCTGGGATAGCAATCATATCCAGACCAACCGAGCAGATGGCTGTCATGGCTTCCAATTTTTCCAGGTTGATATGACCGGATTGGACCGCCGCAATCATCCCTTCATCTTCTGAGACCGGAATGAAAGCACCTGACAACCCACCGACTTGGTTACAAGCCATGATGCCACCTTTTTTCACTTGGTCATTGAGAAGAGCTAGGGCTGCTGTTGTCCCGTGGGTTCCTACCACTTCAAGCCCCATCGCTTCAAGGACACGGGCTACAGAGTCCCCAATAGCTGGTGTTGGAGCAAGGGACAAGTCAACAATTCCAAACTCAACACCGAGACGTTCACTAGCCATTTGACCAACTAATTGTCCGACACGGGTGATTTTGAAAGCTGTCTTCTTGACCGTTTCAGCCAATACATCAAAGCTAGCGCCTGGAACTTTTTCGATCGCCCGTTGGACGACACCAGGTCCTGAAACCCCAACGTTGATGACGACATCCGCTTCACCGACACCATGGAAGGCTCCCGCCATAAAGGGATTATCTTCTACTGCATTAGCAAAGACCACGAGCTTACCAGGCCCCATTGGATCTGCTTGGGATGCTTCTTTAATGATACGACCCATATCTCGGACAGCTGTCATATTGATCCCTGTCTTGGTCGATCCAATATTGACTGAAGAGCAGACAAAATCCGTCTCTGCAAGGGCGCGAGGAATAGAATTAATGAGGATTTCATCCCCCTTTTGGTAGCCTTTTTGAACCAGAGCTGAGAAGCCACCGATAAAGTTGACCCCAACTTCTTTGGCCGCACGATCTAGTGCCTTGGCAAAGGGTACATAATCTGTCGCATCTGTTGCAGCTCCGATAATAGAAATCGGAGTGACTGAAACCCGTTTATTCACAATTGGAATGCCAAGTTCTGCCGCGATCTCATCCCCCACAGCTACCAAGTCTTTGGCCTTTGTCACAATCTTATGGTAGACTTTTTCTGCTGCCTTTTCGATATCCGGATCAATACAATCTAGAAGCGAAATCCCCATGGTGATAGTCCGAACATCGAAGTTCTGCTCCTCAATCATGGCAATGGTTTCTGTTACCTGTTTAATGTCCATATATTTTCAACCCCTATCTTACAAATTGTGCATGGCATCAAAAATCGCTGCGCTTTGGATATTGATTTTTACATGAAGAGACTGACCGAATTCTTCCAACTCTGAACGGAGCTGGGTGAAATCTTTTTTCTCATCTGACGATACGACCGCCATCATGGTAAAGTATTCATCCAATACAGTTTGAGAGATATCATCGATATTGAGTCCTAATTCTGCCACTTTCGTTGCAACACCCGCTACGATTCCTTTTTGGTCTTTTCCAACGACTGTAATAATTGCTTTCATTTCACTGCTCCATTCTATCTATTTGCTTCCATTGTAGCACAATCCCCTTAAAATCGCCGTTCTCAACTGTGCGGAGGTGGGACAACGAAATCGAATTCTAACGAATTACCGATTTCTGTCCCACTCTCTCTAATTTGACGATTCAGTTTCATCCTTTAGGATCTCTTTCTTCACGCGCACCGTACTCTCATACTCAACCCCAGCTAGACGATCAAACGGAAAGCGACGATTGAGCAAGACGATAGCAAGAGTGAGAATCAGGTACAATAAAAGCATAAAGAAGAGCAATAAAATCATGGACAGGGTTAAGAGGGAATTGTCCGTCAAATCGCTATTCAAGAGCGAAATCAAATAGAACAACCCTTGAGGAATCAGATAGAAATAACCTACTACCAGGATTCCCCTCCAGATGGTGCGAAGCCATTTTTGCTTGTCAAAATGCAAGCGGAATTTCAACAAAGCCATTCCCAAGGTTTTGCCACGCCACAAAGGAATCAAGGCAAAATAGACAACCAAAACCGCTACATAAGGAATCGTCTCTAAACGCTCGATTACCGCGTAAAGCAAGGATAGCATCACAAAGTCGATCAAGAAGGCAAGACCTATCCGGAAACCAGATACTCTGGTTCCTACTCGGAAAGAATGCTCGTCAATTTCGTCTCTTGTCGGCAATAACCAAACCAGGAACCAACCGAGAAAATAGCCTACTCCACCACCAGTGGTATTTTGAATAATATCATCGACATCTGCTAGGCGGTAAGGACCCGGATACAGAAAATAGAGACCTGATAACTGGGTCAGTTCCAAAAAGAGACTAAAGAGGGCTGTTAGGAGAATCGTTTTCTTAAAACCACACTTGAAATAATAGCGTAGATACATCCCAAAAGGAATCAACATCAGGACATTAAAGGCAGGCACATAAAAAGTTGGATGCTTAAGGGCTTGAATCCAAGTACCAGTCTGCGCTAAATCAAAGGGGCTCTCCTTGAAAAAATCCACCACAAAAGCAAAGGGATGGAGATTGACCATTTCCGAGTAGCTAGTATGAATCTTACTTGGATCCGGCAGAGGCAAAATCACCAGCAGATAGACCGTCATCAAGTAAAGCATAAAAGAATAGAAAATCAGCACCCGCAATTTATTGACCGAACCATATTTTCGATAATTCAAAATCATGTAGGGCAAGGTCAGCAAAAATGCAAAAAAAGGAAAGAGCTGAACAGCTGTTTTGATTGTAGAGATATACCCCATTGTGTCTCCTTTTTTCGTTATAAAATCACCCTTTGCACAATGACAAAAGGTGATTTCTTCATTGATATAGAATATTATACGGCGCGGTAGAGGAAGAGTCAAGGAAGTACGATGAAAACCATACTGAGGAGCTGTCTTAATAGTTAGCTCCTTCCCTTCAAGTCTTTACTTCCAATAAAGACCAATAGATAACTCACAATCCCTGAAAGATGCAATAGTGTTGAGATCCATCCGGTGATTGCTGGTAAGAGCATGAGGCCAGATAGAAAAATTAAGAATAGATAAAACAGTTTTACGGTGCGTGAAAATTCTTTCCACACGTTTGGCAGGAGCATGACTCCTCCGGTCACAAAGGCGTATCCTACAGCAGAGATTCCTGTTGCCTGAATGTCCTGCCCCTGGGTTAAGAGGTGAAAAACAATGGAAGAGAGGACTATCGCCGTCACAAAAACGATCAAAACTTGTCTGGAGCCTCTTTTTCTTTCTAGCAGTCCTCCGAAGGGAAGGATCATGAGTCCATTTAACAACAAATGGACCCATAAAAACCAGATAGGTGCTCCTTTACTACCGTGCATCAGGGTCCCACTGACATATTGCCAACCATACACCGGCTTTGAATGAAAAGCCAATAGGTCATACATAGTTTCCCCATAAAAGGAAGTCAATAGGCCGAGCGATAAACAGATTAGAGCTAAAGTACTGATAACAGGGTAGGTTGTAAGGATTCTTTTCATATTTATCTTCTCTTTTTCAAAAAACAGCGTTACGATGTCTCCATTCACGACCATTATACCATTTATTTCATTGGAGACAGAAAAGTTTTTGCTTCTTTCGTTTCAACTCTTTGATCGAAAAACTAAATGTCCTGACTGACTGGTCGCTCATCATTCGCAATCGGATCAGGAGGCAATCCTGTATTTAGAATACCGTAGCAAAAATTTGACTTTCCATTTTAAAAAGAATATACTCATTCTAATCTGAGACGAATATTTTTTTAAATCAACAGTATTGCATTCAGAGAAATAAACGACTAACTTCATGGAGGTGACGCTATGTCATTAGAAGAAAAATTGAACCAAGTAAAAGGCTCTGTTAAAGAAGGCTTCGGTAAATTAACCGGCGATAAAAAAACAGAAGCTGAAGGCACTGCTGAAAAAGTTGCTTCAAAAGCAAAAGAAGTTGCTGAAGATGCAAAAGAAGCTGTTGAAGGAGCTATCAAGGGCGTTAAAAATATCTTTCATAAAGACGACAAATAGTCTTTAACATCCTAGACCCACTCTATTTTCTACAGTCATGTTTGACCGTGGAAGATAGGGTGGGTTTTTGTTTGCTTCAAATTCAGTTATACAAAAAGAACACCCCCGAAGGGTGTTGGGTGTTCTTTGTCATGTTTGTTATTCTATTGAATGGACGTAGGACTCTGACATTTAGAAGTCCATCTTTGCTTATATGGTAACTTACTAGATCAGCTATCAAACAGGTAGGTGGAGTTAGCCCAATTAAAATTTTTCTCATACATTTCCCTTACTGTGTACCTTAAATCCTCACTGCATAAAAACTTACACTTCTCTCTGATACAATCTATTCAGTCTATCGAAATTGACGATTTTGTAAAATATCACCAATCTTTGCAGGCCCAAATTTGGTTAGATCATCTATTGATGTTATACTTTAATATCCTCTCCAAGAAAAAAGCACTGCTTTAATTATTTCCTATTATAGCATAAAAAACGAACCATTTTTGGTGCATTTAGAATGCATACAAACCTTCTCAAAAATAGTAATATCGCAGCTTTAGATATTTGACGACTACACGATGAAACTCTGATAAGTACTGCTATTATGCGATTTTCCATCGTTTTAAAATGTTTAAGCGAAACAAAAAAAGACATCCAAGAGAGTTCTCTTGAATGTCTATAAACATTGATATATATCTATTAATCAAAGATTAGAAAACTGTATAATATAGATTTTCAAATATGAACATCCATTTTTGACTCTTTAATTAATTTATAGGGATCATATCAACTTTAATCTTCAACTTTTTTGCGTTTCACAATCCCCACAAGACCAACCATACCAAATGCAGCACCTAACAATACAGCAGATGCTGACTGTACTTCACCAGTTTCAGGGAGTGCCGGAGCTGGTGGCGTTGGTGATGTTGGTGGTGTTGGTGGTGTTGGCGGTGTTAGCGGTGTTGATGGTGTTG
>NZ_KV807483.1:208393-240637 GCF_001812015.1 Streptococcus sp. HMSC073D05 | reverse complement strand
TTGATGGTGTTGGTGGTGTTGGCGGTGTTGGCGGAATAACAGTATTGTTAAACTCTGTATCTTCTGGTAACTGAGTCGTCGCTGTCAACACTTTACCATCTTTCTTCACTGTGATACCTACAGTAGCGATCATGTGATCAAAAATGACACCGGCTTCAGTACCTTTCACTTCTTCTACATGATAAACATAAGTACCTTCTTCACCACGTTTAAATGTAAGAGGTGAGAATTGGATCTTACCATCCGCATTATTCGTTACTGTTTCGATCACATTTCCTTTTTCGTCCTTAAGAACAAAGCTGAATTCACCGGCCTTCAATTCACGACCTTCTAATTTCTTGGTGAAGTTGAACTGTGCTTTAACTGGAGCTACAAAGTAATTATTGAAAATTGTGTCATCAGTACCAGTTGCTTCCCCACCTGTTGAAGTCATTTCAGTCTTAGCACTTAAAAGGCCTGTAGTAGCGTCTTTCGTAACAGTTACTATAACTGTGGTAGTCATGCTATCATAGTCAATGTCTGTATCTGTTCCCGCTACTTCACGAACAGTGTAGGTGTGAGTGCCTTCTTTATCAAATGAAATGGCGTCAAATTGGATCGTGCCGTCAGCTTTATTTTTCTTCGTTTGGATCACATTGCCGTTTTCAAGCAATTCAAAAGTAAAGGCATCAGCTTCAAGTGTTTTACCTTCCAATTTCTTAGTGAAATTGAATTGGGCACTTGTTGCTGTCGGTGTAAAGATATTATTGAACTCGGTATCTGTTGGAAGAGCTTTGGTCGCTGTAAGAGTATGGCCATCTTTCGTTACAGTCACTGTCACCTCTGCCTTCATTGGGTCATAGGTCATTCCCGCTTCTGAGCCTGCTACTTCTTCTACGGTGTACTTATGAACACCAACTTCGTTGTTCTTGTATGTGAGCGCATCAAAGGCTACTTTACCTGATGCATCATTGGTCTTCGTTTGGAGAACTTGACCGCTCGCATCTTTCAAGACAAAACTGAATTCTCCATCTTTTAGAGTGCGTCCTGCCAAGACTTTACTGAAGTCAAATTGCGCTGTCACTGGCGCTACCGCATAGTTGTTAAACTCGCTATCCGCTGGCATTGTGACATTGGCTGTCAAGACACCTGTTGTCGCATTCTTAGTGACATTAACAGTCACTTCTGCGTTCATAGTATCGTAGTCAATATCTGTATCTGTTCCCGCTACTTCACGAACAGTATAGGTATGAGTTCCTTCTTTATCATATGAAATGGTGTCAAATTGGATCGTTCCGTCAGCTTTATTCTTCTTCGTTTGGATTACATGGCCATTTTCAAGCAATTCAAAGGTGAAGGCATCATCTTCAAGCGTTTTTCCTTCCAATTTCTTCGTGAAATTGAATTGGGCACTGGTTGCTGTCGGTGTAAAGATATTATTGAACTCGGTATCTGTTGGAAGAGCTTTGGTCGCTGTAAGAGTATGGCCATCTTTCGTTACAGTCACTGTCACCTCTGCCTTCATTGGGTCATAAGTTACCCCAGTAAGTGAACCTTGAACCTCACGTACGATGTACTTATGCGTTCCTTCTTGACCATTCTTGAAGGTAAGAGCATCAAATTTCACAAGTCCATTGGCATCATTTGTCTTCGTTTGAAGAACTTTTCCGTTTGGATCTGTTGAAGTATCGCTTGGGTCTACCAACTCAAAGCTAAATTCACCAGCTTTCAACTGACGACCTGCAAGAGCTTTAGTGAAGTCAAATTGCGCAGTGACAGGAGCAACGACATGGTTATTGAATGTCTTGTCATCCGCACCAGTTGCTTCACCACCTGTTGCAGTCATCTCTGTTTTGGCAGTTAACAGACCTGAATCCTCATCTTTTGTTACAGTCACCTTAACTGCGACAGTCATTTCATCGTAGTCTACATCAGGTTTGTTACCCTTCACTTCTTTAACAGTGTAGTTGTAGACACCAACTTTATCGAATGACAATTCGCTGAAGGTAACTTTCCCATCAGCCTTGTTTGTCACAGTTTCATTGATATTGTTATCACCTGTCAATTTAAAACTGAAATCACCAGCATTCAAATCACCATTTGAAAGTGCTTTATTAAATTCCAGATTTACTTTTACAGGAGACGGTGTGAAAGTATTATTGAACTCTGTATCAGCCGGCATAGTCGTTTGAGCTACGTAGGAATCACCGTTATCATTTACCGTGATGGTCACTTCAGCTTTCATACTATCGTAATTGATACCAGTCAGTTTTCCTGGAACCTCTTCAACTGTGTAGTGGTAAACACCAGCATGGTTAAATAACTGTGGAATGAAAGTAATATGACCGAAACTATCATTCGTTTGAGAATCAACTACTTGACCTGTTTGATCAATTAAATTAAAAGTGAATTCTCCAGCTTTCAACTTTCTTCCATCCAATTGTTTTGTAAATGATAAATCAACCCTTGCTGGTTTCTTTGCTTTCGTCGCAGATCCAGATCCATCGGCCTTAAACGCAAAAGTTGCCTGATAGCTCTGCTCCTCTCCACTGTTGTATGTGATTTTAATATCATTCCCATGCTTTTGTTGGAGTTCTTCATTTGTATTTGGAACTTGCTTCAGCCTAGTCATATAACGAACGTAAACCAATTCATTCAGTTGTGCTATCTTAAATGAAAAGCCATTTGAACTTTCCTTAATATTCTCTAGCAATTGAATCGCATTTCCTTTAGATATCCACGGTGAAATTGACTGAACCTTTTCAGCTCTCAGAGCTTTTCCATTCCACAAATCTACATGATCGGAAGGAATATCCGTCGCATGTCCCAACCTCCATGTTGCTTTTGTATTTGCATCAAATTCATTTAATACTGGATCACCATCCTGAACTAACTCTTGATCATCTGGTAGAGTATCAATTAATTGGTAATTTGTTAAAACCTGTGGTGCTACTAGGCTTCCTGAATTAAGACGAATAGTCCATCGAATTAATTCTGGATGTCCAGTAACTGCTTCTCCGTACTTCGTAACCTTGGTTTTTTCTACTGGTACTGGTGCAGTCTCTGGTCCTACTGTCACTGTAATTTTCCGGCCACTAAAATTAAGCTCTGTTGGAACATTTGGTTTTACATAAGATTTCCATCCAGTACTAAATTTTAAAGTAAATTGTTTTGAAGTGTTATTTTTCTCAAAGTAATCTGTAAAAGTTGTAACTACTTTATTTTTGACTGAATCAAGAAAAGCATTTCCGATAACTTCGCCACTTGGTCCAGTCACATCATAATGGAGACTTGTAGGAATTCTGATCGCATCTGGAATATCCACAACAATTTTATCATTTTGTTTAATCTCTATATCATCAGGAATTTCCATATGTATCACAGTTTCAGCTGGAGCATACAATCCGTTACCATTTGGAAAATTCACTTCAACATCTGGATTTTGTACGGTAATTGTATCACCTGTTTTCACATAGGTTGTTGCACCACCTGATGAAGGCAGTTCTCTTTTAGACCGTCTTGATCTAGTTGTAGGTTGTGCCTCAGTTTTTTTCTCGCTAGCTGCAGATGAAGAGGCTTCGGCATTGGCTTTTGAAGTTGGAGAAGCTGACTCAACTGGTGCAACACTAGTGCTAGCTGGTGTTGCAACTTCATTTGATTGTTTTTCAGTCTTTTCCTCTTTAACCACATGTGCAGGGGCTTCGACACTAGCTTGTGAAGTTGGAGAGGTCGACTCAGCTGTTGTAGTACTAGTTCTAGCTGGTGCTACAACTTCATTTGATTGTCTTTCAGTCTTTTCCTCTTTAATCACATTTGCAGAGTTTTCGGCACTAGCTTGTGACGTTGGAAAGGCTGATTCACTCGGCGTAACACTAGTGTTAGCTTGCGTTACATCTTCATTGGCTTCAAGACCAGATTCCTTGTGTCTCTCACCTTGATTCTCTTGTGCGACAACTGAAGTTTGTGAATCTGTATTATTCTTCACTTCGTCCGCAAAAACACTTCCACAAGCAAAAAATAACGTCGATAATAAAACAGAAGCAACCCCGATAGAATACTTTCGGATAGAAAAACGTTCTTTTGTTTCAAAAAAATTGTGTCTCATTGCGCAACTCCTTTAATTATAGTCACTATATTATTTCTTTGATTATAGCACTACGTAAAGATAATTACAAATATTTTATAACAACTAATAATCTAATAAGAACTGAGGCCATTGAAAGAATTATTAATTTATAGCCAACATTTATAAGAAATCCTGACAAAATATAAGAATCCCTTAGACATCTATTTCAACTATTGCATAAGCAATATGTCTTAATAAAAGAAAATGCCAAATAAGCTTCATCTATCAATATCCATCATATTCTATTTCAAAAATTCAGTTGTCCTCATACAAAAGTATCAAAGAATCAAAAGATATTAAGACGACAATCATATATCATATCAACTAAAAATTTAAGGTAATTAACTTCGTCGAATTGCAGCCATATTTGTAAGCGACTAAAGTCGCAACAACTGTGTCAATTGCACCAATTTAGTAAAAAAATCTAAAAAAGAACACCTTGAAAGGTGCTCTTTGTATGTATAGTAATTCTTTCGAATTAACGTTTTGAGTGCAGTGGTTGCCATCCAATCAAACATCGCTTCGCTTGTTTTCTTGGGGCAACTGTGCATAGCATATCTCTACGCGACTAAAGTCGCTAGAGCTGTCCTAATTGCGCACCGCCAGTTCTCATACAAAAAACACCTTGCAAGATGCAAAGTGTTTTCGTTTGTATTCTGCTGTCCAGTAACGAATTAACGTTTTGAGAATTGTGAAGCTTTACGAGCTTTCTTAAGACCTGGTTGGAAACACTTTTATTTGAATAAGTTTCAATATCCTCTTAAAATCAATGTTTTCCCACATTTACAGAAAACAGAATTTCATCTAATTTGAATCAATTTCAGTTGAATGGTGTGAACTTTACTCTAAAAATACACAAATTGAGCTAGATTTTACCAAAAAGTTCACACCATTTGAATTGTTATTGTTTTGTACATTTGATATACGGAGTGCATTATAAATTATTACAAATATCTCTCAATATGCTCTACGAAGATAAAAGGTTCTATATCTTTAAGAGCGAGACCTTTAGATAGAGTAATGCATTGTTTTGCTGTACCTTTTCCTGGTCGATGGTAAAACGTTCTAATCCCTTGAAGGAATATTCCAAAACGCGAATGACGTTCCGAGGCTGTCATCTCATCTAAATATTTGTCAACAGCTAAAGCGAATACATTTCCATAATACCTATCATCGTCAAATCTTGTTCTAGTCATATAATCTTGAATGTCATAGAGCATAGATTTCATATTTCGATAATTGGGTGCTCCCACCAATGCTCGACTAGCTCTATTTATACCATCAACATAACTATAAGCATCGTTTAATGCACCAAAATCCCAAAACCTTTTAGAATCAAAATACTTATACTCTATGTCTAGTTGTGATTTTAATATTCGTAAAATGGCCAGAGCTTTACTGTCATCATTATTTTTTATTGCAACATAAGCTTCTTCTACTCCAGTATTATAAAAATCAATATGTTGATTGATTTCATAGCCTAAAATTCCTGTAATATCAAATTCAAGTAAATCATTTTCCAATGTAATCATAATTGCTCCTTCAACTTTCAGTTCAACAATTGTTAAAGTTTATTTACTCATCAACTAATGACAGAACATCAACAATATCACTCTGTTCAAAATAATCTTTAGCTTTTTCAAGAATCTGTTGGTCATTACATGGCATATAAACAATTAAGTTTTTCATTGCTCTAGTGATTGTAACATAAAATAGTTTCTTAGTTCTGTTTTGAACCTTCTCATTAGATGAACCTTTACCAAATATAGAATTAAAATTATATTGATTCCATCTTCCATTATCTAACAAAACTAAGACATTCTCATATTCACTGCCTTTAACCTTATGCTGAGTTATGACAGATACATATTCTCTAAGATAAGCAATACTATTTACATATTCTTGAAATGGTAATTTCTCAAGGCGTAACCATAAATAATAGCCCTTATTTTCTATAAAATTAGTAAATAAGTCGTCCTTTGAAATTAATCCAGTTCTCTCTGCAAGTTTTATGACTTTTCCAATTGTAATATCATTATCAGAGATTTCTTTCATAATTTTAGATAGATTAATTTTATCAGCGGACGAAGTTATTTTAAAGCAAGTAATACGCAAAAATTCGTTATGCTTACCTATTTTATATAGTTCTATTAGTTCAAAGATTAGATCTAATCTTTGAAGAATCCTATCTCTATCTGTACCCGCCTCATATCTACTACTTAAACCATTAAATTTATAGGCCAATAAAGAATCTTTATTAACTTTACTCTTACTAATCACTTCTTCAAATGAAAATGTCTTAATTTCTTCGTAAATGGCTAAAAGTTCTGGAATAGATTTGACAATATCAATTATTAATGGACCACCCTTTCTAACAACAATTTGAGCTTCTTCTACTAATTCTTCAAAAGTTTTTCCTTTATCAACTAACTCACTTGCATTAAATTTTTTCTTCATATCTGTAATTAATTTCACAAGCAAATCAGAACTATACAATTCAAATAGTTTAGAAAACCCAGCCGTTTCTGCATTAAGTTTGTGTGTTAATCGCAATTCCTTTGTTTTCTGTGGTATATCAAACTCTAATTCTTTAAATAGTTCGCTATTTCTAAGATCTTCAAGGTGGGTAATACCATCACCATAAATGAATTTCACCGTTCCTTCAATTACATTACCATTATTCATGTTTGGAGCCGCTACATCACTAGAAGGAATCTGAACTAATCCATCGCTTCTAAATTTATTTGCTAAATTAATAACTTTTCGTGGATTACGTCTATTTTGATTTTTTTGTATTTTTTCAAGACCATAGGAATCTATGTTTCCCACTCCTGAGTCATAGATAGCCTGCATTGAATCTCCAAAAAAACCTACAATATTATCTCTAGTACTCTTTCTGAGATGCTCTAATAAAATTTTTACAACTAAGGGACTCGTATCTTGATACTCGTCAACAAAAATATAGTTTGCAGTATCCTTTAAAATATCACTCAACTTCTTATATTTAGAAAACATTTTTTCAGCAACTATAAGAACATGGTCATGACTTATTTGAACTTTATTTTGCTCAGTTATGCTCATAGAATACCATTCAGTATATTCAACACGAACACTATCAAAGTAATCAAGCGAAATAAGTTCCTCACCTAATACTTCCTTTGGAGCAACGAATAGAATTTGTTCATCATCATTTATTAACTCAACAAGACATTCTTTAATCTCTTTTTGGAAATTTTTAATGACATGCCATATAAAATCGTGAATAGTTGAAACCCGTAAATTATCATTAATGATTCTAGATCTAATCTCTGCAACAGCATTGTTAGTATAAGTAATGCATACAATCGATTTTTTTGGTTCTTCCATAGATATTTTTTCAATAATGGAAATTAATGAATAAGTTTTCCCACTCCCAGCACCACCCTCAAGGATAAAATTTTGACCTTGTTTTATTACTTCAAATACTTTTTCTACCTCTGGTTCTACTGTTTTCTCAACCATAATAATCCCTCCGAAATATATTTAGGTACTTTCCAAGTATTTTCTTCACCTTCAAAATATAATAAACTTGATGCAAATGCAGATTTTTTGTTTACTTTATCCCTAGCAAATTTATAGAAATCTTCTATTTCACTATCATCAAAGTCTTTTAAAGCTTCAAATTGAATAAAACCAGCTTTTTGATCAATAATGAATTGTTTATTTAAACTGATAAAAGCATCCTCAAAACTAGCAGGCTGATAACCATTTTCATCTTCGGGAATTTGATATGCAATACGAATTCTACCATCTGATGTTATTTTTTCTGCCAAACTCTTTTGAGCTACTATTGAAAAAACTTCATCTCCAGAAATATCAAAAAAATTTTTAATTGAAGCATTTGTCGTAGAGGTAGCATCTACTGCTGAGCAAGAAGTTAAGCGATTATTTTCATTTTTATTTGCTGGATCAATATCCGTAATTATCAATACTTTTATTCCTAAAAAATCAAATAACTTCCTAAACACTTGTGAATGGGCACCTGTTTCAATGATTGAAATATTTTGAGAAAGCAATGGCATTGTATTATAAGCTTGATTTATTGGATTGGTTGTATCTACCTTTTGCATCATCGTAGGAATTAAAATCCTTTCTGTATCACCTTCAACACAAATGACTTTATCAGCAAAAAATAATTCACTACTATTGAGAGTAAGGTACTGCTTTACAAATTTATATCCTAGTTGTTCATCACCATATTCTTCTTTCAATGAATTAAAAGCCTTTGATACTGCTGTACCGTTATCACGTTTAAAATAAATTAGATCATCAAAGTTACAATCAGAAACTATATGAGAGGAATGAGTTGTAATTAAAGTTTGAATACAACTAAAATCTCCACTTTCTTTTAGTTCATCATTGTGTTCCTTTAGCAAATCTTTAATATTCTTGATAAAAATATACTGTAATTGTGGATGTGTATGTGATTCTGGTTCTTCAATATATATTAGGTTAATATCAGCAGGTTCGCTTTTTATATCTGCCATTAAAGTTTCAATTTCAAAAATAATTCCATATAAATTTAAATATCCCAAACCATTATATGTTTCAGGTAATAGACTATCGTCATGCTTATAATACAATGTCGTATTATTGCTTAAAATATCTTTCTCAGATAGTGATGAATGAATTGCTAATTCTGCTTCACTATCATTTCCACCAAATCTTTTGACGCGTTCAAAGACTGAAGTAAAAATTCCTTCTACGCTATCATCACCACTATATGCTCTGGTTAAAGTTTCATCTGCCTTTAAAATAGCAGATTGCAGTAAATTATTTGCTTTACTGTTAATTTCTTCGCCATTATTTAATTTATAAAATCGATTTGATGTCTTAGATAATGAATGGTTATTTTCTTTATTAGATACTTCTCGACTAGCACTAATCCCTCTTACTTTAATAATTTTATGAACATCTTTCATTTCATGTAAATCAGACTTTTCTTCTGTCATTTCTTGAGTAATAGGATTATATCCACGTGAATAAATCTGTATTTCGAAAAATTTATTCAGATTTTTCTTCATAAATGATTCAAATTTTGAAAAATCATCTGCAAAATCACAAGTCAAACTACTTATCTCGCGAAGCTTTTGAGTAGGAATTATATACGAAAATTCAAGAATAATAAAATTATTTTCGGGATTTAAATCCATCATAAATCCTTGGATATTTTGATAAGAATCTGATTCTGAGTATTGAATCCAAATTTGAAGATTAATCCCTAAAATAGACGATAATTCTGAATCAGGAATATCAGAGACTCTCTTTATATTCTCAAAGATTTCCCTCCTATGATTTAAATTAATATCTTCCCATACCAAATTGCGATTGGAATTTTTATTGAATATTTTTTCTAACACAGATAAAACCGAAGTCTTGCCACAATTGTTTTTACCCACAATTAAGGATAAATCATTTTTCAACTCTAAAGAAAAATCGTTTAATAAACGATAATGTTGAATATAGATTTTTTTAATTTCCATCAATTATACCTTTTTTCATTTCCATTAATTCTCTCAACCGTTCCTGTCCCATCTTCAACATCTCTTCCTCCACCTTACTCCATTTTCCGAAGAGGCATTCTTGTAGAACTTCTGCTGCTGAGATTTGATCTAATTCCGAATCATAAATACACGATTGATCTCTTTGAAAAATTTGAATTTGATTAAAAATATTATCATTTTCTAACTCTCGTAAGTTATCAACTAAATGTTCTACAATTCCATCATGGTGCTCTTTAGGAGTCGCTCTAGCTTGACTAGGATCTATAGTATAGAGCTCTTCATAACGTATCAAGGTACTGAGATAGGACAATTCTGGCTTGGTCGCAATCAGTGCAAGTGAGACTTGATATCCTCTAGTTGCCAATAATTGGGCTGTTTTTCGGGGAACTTCTGTTGTTCTCAAGGTCCCCTCGATTAATAAATGATAACCTTTTTTACTCAACTTATCTACAAGATATTCAACCATTTGTCCCGCGAATACTTTGGTATAATCCACACTATCTTTGCCATATTTTTCCTGTAGGCCATGGTAGTTCGGATGAAGAGAGCGATAACTATCTCCATCAATGATAATGATATTACCTTGAAATTCCCTTTGTTTAATACGATGAATCGTTGTTTTCCCAGCACCACTCTGTCCACCGAGCAAAATAGCCTCAGGATGAGATGAGGTTGTTTTCCCACGAGTTAAAGAACGAACGAGTCGTTTGGAGGCTTGTTCAAAATTATCTTGACTAAATTCTTCTAGTTTCATTAAGCCACCACCAGATGAGTAGCTTGTTCTAGCATACGTTCAATACCATCCAAATAGCCATTAAATCGCTCTATATCCTCAAAAGTTGAAACAAGATAAATCCTCGTATTAATCAAATCAGACAAATCATCGCTCATTAGAACCCAAGGATTCGAAGTATCATCAAATGCAATTCCTTGTTCATCTTGAAAACGATAAAGTTGCGCTAAGATATTCGCCCCTCGTTCTTTAATCACTTCAATTTTCAGAGTTAACTGATAATCTTCTACTGGTGTGAGCATTTTTTCCTCTCCTACGATATCGATATAAGAAACATTAAATTTCTTACAGATACGATCTATTAATTCTGTCGAAACTCGACTTGTCCCATTTTCATAACGACTCAGAGTATTTCTAGAGATACCAACAATCTTTGCAAATTCAGGCTGCGTTAATTTATGTGTTTTACGTAACGTTTTTATATTTTCTCCAATCATGTAACTCCTCCTTTTATTTATTTCTATTATAGCACAAAATAGAGAAACGCACCATTTTTGGTGCGTTGATGCCGATAGATAGAATGCCACATATTCAGTTATTGAAGAAAGAGTATTATGAGGCTGTTCAAAAAGTCTTTGAGAATGAAAACTACAATCGAAAACATATTGGAGGTAGGAATTTATGGTATACTAGTGATAATAAATAGTTATCGGTAGGAGAAGGATGAAAAAACTAAAACAACAATTTATTTCTGATTTTAGTGCAGCAATGTTAGAAAATAATGTAGCTGTTTTTGCTGGCGCAGGACTCTCAGTTCCCTCAGGGTATGTAAACTGGAAAGAACTATTACGGCAATTTTCTGATTCGATTGGACTAGATATTGATAAAGAACACGACTTAATTTCAGTTGCACAGTACTATAAAAATTCTGCACATTCAAAAAATCAGATTACACAAAAACTAATACAAGAATTTACTAAAGACTCTAAAGATAATAATTTGCTGACACTTCTAACAAGTATGCCCATCGGGACTTTTTGGACAACTAATTATGATCACTTAATTGAAGACAACTTGAAGAAATCTGGAAGACGCGTAGATGTCAAGATTGATAATAACGATTTATCAATTACACCCCCAAATATTGATACTACTGTATATAAATTTCATGGAGATATTTCTAGACCCTATGAGGCAGTGTTGACTCGGGATGATTATGAGAGTTTTGATGAGAGTCACAAACTTTTTATCCAAACACTTCGAGGAGATCTGATTAGTAAAACATTTGTATTTGTAGGATATAGTTTAAATGATCCAGATATTCAGCAAATTCTAAGTAAAATTAGATTATTAATCGGGGAAAATATTAGAATGCATTATTGCTTTCGGAAAAATTTATCTATTGATATGTTTAAAAATTCCAACGCCCCTGAAAACGAATTAGAATATGGCAAGATAAAACAAGAGCTCGAAATAAATGATTTAAAAAGATATGGCATTCATACTATTTTGATTGATAATTATAATGAGATTGATGAAATCTTTAATCAGTGCTATCAGTTATATTTAACCAACAGTGTCTTTATTGCTGGAAGTTGCAGAAATTATGGAGAATGGGATGAGACTAGTGCTACTGAGTTTTTATATCTTTTAGGATATAAGTTAATTGATAATGGAATTATTGTTGGAAATGGGAATATAGAAGGTGTAGGACCACAGGTGATTAATGGTGTGATGACAGCGATTAATGATAAAAATCTTGATATTTCGAAGTATTTAAAAATTAAAACTCTCCCATTAATTAAGGGGAGCGATAAACATATTGATAGATCTGCAAAACAAAGATTTCAAGATAATATTATATCAGAAGCAGGAATAGTTATATTTGTATTCGGAAACCAATATTATGATGGGACTTTATCTAATTCTAGGGGAGTACTGGAAGATTTTGATAGGGCAATGAAGCAAAATAGATTTATTATTCCTGTAGGTTCAACTGGTTGGAGCTCTTTAGAAGTATATCAAACACTTTTATCTGAAATTGATAAATATTCCTATCTCACTCCTTTTCTAGATAAGTTACTAACGGAGAAGGATCCTGAAATTCTATCTCAAACTATTATTGACTGCATTAAATATATCAGAGAGTCTTACATCATGGATAGCAAGTATATAAAGAATGCTCCCGTAATATAAATAGAGACTCACCGATTGACTTCACTTCGATGGATCTCTATTTTTGTTTGATATTCTCTAAATTTCAATCACATATATATGTTTGTGTATATTTCTTGGATAATTTCCAGTATTTTAAAATGATATTCTCCCTGAAAGTCTTTCCTAAATAAGCGTTCTTTTAATAATTGAGTTATTTCAGTACAAAATAATATTTCGTGAGTTAGTTTAAAATCTCCTGACTTTTTCTGCTTTCTCAAATATTGAGAGAAGTTATCTATGATAAAAATAGCGTCAATATTGTTTACAGTACAACACCGAATCTGTTCTAATAAAAAGTTACCGACATAACTGCTGATTGAAAACTTAGGAATATCTCTACAAACAATATTGTTCAAATGCAGTAATATAAAGCGATCTACGATATAATCTATCTCTTTTAACGATGATACCGTTAATAAATTATAATTTTTTAAGAAGGTATACTCACTAGGAATATCTTCTTTTTTTATTTTATACAATACTGGAAAAAAAGGAATCCTTTTCTTCATCGCATAATCTAGCTCTTTTATACACCATGCTTTGTTAAAGAATGTTTCATCGAATATAAAAATAATTCCATAATAATCAGCACTTTTATCGAGTACAGTATATAGATTATCAATTATTTCATCTCCAATGTTAATTTCAAATTTGTCAATCCAGGTTTTTAATCCTATTTCGTTTAACATATTATTCAGATGATTTACAAATTCGTAGTAAATATCTCTTGAATAACTTATGAAATATTGAAATTCTCTCACATTTCTCTCCTACCGATAACTATTTATTATCACTATACAAAGCATTCAAATAAGTATATAATAGCATGATTATTGATAAAGGAGTTATTCATGGATTATAAACATATTTCTACTTTCTTAGACTACTGCAAAACCCATAAACGCTTGAGTTCACATACGATTCGAGCTTACAAAAATGATCTTTTGCAATTTTACAATTCAAATTACAGCAGTGTGGAAACCTATGTTGAACATTTGACGAAATCCAATATTAAATCTAATACATTACGTCGCAAAATTGCTAGTTTGAAGGTGTTTTACAGCTACTTAAAATATCATAATTTAGTTGATGAGAATCCTTTTAATCAATTACGTTATCAATTTAGAACGGAAAAAATATTACCTAAAACGATTCCTTATGATATTTTGAAAAGTATTTTTTCACATCTAGAACAGAAAGTTACCTATTCAAAAACTAAATATCAAAAACAAAAAGCTGAAAGAAATTTGCTAATCATTTCCCTATTGCTTTCAACTGGAATTAGGATTTCCGAACTTTGTCATATTCATCTTAAAAACATTAATCTTTCAAATAGGACTCTCCATATTATGGGAAAAGGCAAGAAAGAACGTATCCTATTTTTAGGAGATCAAATAACATTTAGCTTACTAGAAACATATATAAATAACTACTGCTTTCAACCCAGTGACTACCTATTCTCTGGAAAATATTCTTTCAACCCATTGTCAGAGCAAAGTGTACGTTTAATTCTAAATACCCTTGTTAAACAACATAACTTAACTACACCTATTACCCCCCATATGTTTAGACATAGTTTCGCAACAATGCTTCTAGATAGTGATGTAGATATTCGATACATTCAACAAATTCTTGGACATAGTTCTATCTCAGTCACACAAATCTATACTCATGTATCTCAGTCAAAGCAAAAAGAAATTCTAACTCTGTGTAATCCCATCGCTTCGATTCATTCACAGTCAAAAAAATAGGGCTACCTTCATAGAGGTAACCCTATCCTGAATAGTCAAGTCCAGTATCGTCACGAACTTCGAAGTTATAGGCAAATGACTGATCTGTTGTGTCTGTGCTTGTCTTGATTGCCCCATAGAGATGATAGCGACTGATCCTTGGCTCATTGTCAACTGTAGTGGGTTGATATAAAGTTACAATCTGGAGAGGACTAAATTGGTTCTCTCCTTTTTAATGTTCAAAGTGATGAGAATTATAGTTCCTATAACCGTCAATTCCTTGTAAACCTTTTCATTTTTTTGTATAATATATTTGAAAAAGGGTGACATAAAGTAGTAATACCCAATTTGTAAAATTAATAAGATGCGCAAGTTTTAATTAATTTGGGCATTTTTGATTACTCAAAAGGGCTACCATCCGATATTGACTTCATTGACATGAAGGTGTTCATTATACTAAAAAAGCAAAGACGAGGTAATTACTTCGTCTTTGCTTTTTTACGATTTTCCGCTATATATAGTAGTATACTTCTCCTGATAAAATTCTTTTTCTTATATTTTAGTGAACTCCATGCTGAATCACTGAAGTCAAACAAGTTCTAAAATCCTGAAATTCTAACAAATGCCACGTCACCTCATCGTCATCTAAGACTGTCACAGTCTCGCCTTTAAAACAATGTGGGATAGGGACAGTTTTCTTTTGAAATGAATGTAAAACAACCATATCTACTAATTTATTGTTGAAAATTATATGCAGACAAAGGATGTCATCAATATGATTTTCAACCACTAGATAAGTTTATAACTCTAGATGATTGTACAAATTTGGCTGTTGTGTCATATAGTATTCAAAATTTTCATCCTTAAACTTCCACTTTCTTCGTTGTTCTATAGACTAAAATGATTGTCTCAGTTGCGAGTGAGTAGACTAATTTACAAAAGCTGATTTCAACGAGACAATTCGATCACATTGTTTCGCATGGTCTAAATTATGTGTGACGATTAGAATTGTTTTTCCAAACTGATCTCTCAATGACCGAATTAAGTCAAATGATTTTTGAGCCATATCAGGATCCAATGAACCTGTTGGTTCATCTGCCAAGATGATATCACCTGGTTTTAGAATAGCTCTCACGATGGCGATTCTCTGCTGCTCACCTCCAGATAATTCATTGACCTTGCTATCTAGTCTATTTTCCAAACCAACAAACCGCAAGGTTTCTTTAATCTTTTTCTCCTTCTCTTCCTTAGAGAAATTAGTAAAGTTCATAGCAAGCATGAGATTATCTTTTACACTGGATGTAGAGATGAGTGCATTTGATTGAAATAGATAGTTGATAACATTCTTTCGATAGTTAACCGCAGAACGCGAATTCACTTTTGGTAAGATCTTCCCGTTGATTAAAATCTTACCACTATCAATATTATCCAAAAGGCCAATCATATTAAGTAACGTAGATTTTCCAGAACCAGATGGCCCTACTAAAGCTACAAATTCATTTTCCTCAACATCAAAACTTAAGTCTTTTAAAATCTCACGTGACCCAAATTTTTTTGACACATTTTGTACGGAAATCATAGACATTAAATCACCCCTTAAACGATTGTATGAGACTTTCTACTTCTTTACGGAATAGATTGAAGTAAAGAAGTAATAATTGGAAAGCAAATGTAACTAGTGCTAAAACTATTCCCAACTTAGAGCCTAGTAAGATAGAAACTAGTAGTTCTATCGCAGAAACACCAACGACAAGAGAAAGAACACCGCTATACCTCTTCCAAGGAGAAAAGCCCATGAAGTATTGTACATACAGTTTTTCTTCGAAAAGCAAGCGATAAATCAAGACAAAACTCCAAAAGATAGCCATCATAGTAAAGACAATAATAGCAATGATACTTCCAAATAGGTAGAAAGTATAGCCGAGATCTTTCTGAAGTCCATTGATATAATTCTTAACCGTTGTAAATTTCAGTGCATTGTCTGATAAATCAGGGAACTCATTTTCTAAAATTGATTTTACCTGATTCGTTGTTTCCTTATCACGAACTTTCAAAATTCCGTCATATCCACTCACAGATAGGTTTGCTGATTCCATGAAGTACAAGTTTTCAGGAGCTGCTACAAAAATAACAGGTTCTTCACTAGTTACACCTCGATCGATTGATCTTGACCAAGTAAAAATGGACTTAGATGGCTGATAGGTTCTAAATAAAAATCTTGGATTTTCTGTAAACTTAGTCCCTATATCCCCTGGTTTTACTCGAACAACTTCTTGTAAGTAAGCCTTCATGGTTTCAACATCCGCTGAACCTAGAGTATCAGGAATAAGGTACAATCTGGCACCATTACGTATTTCGGATAATTCTTCATTACTTAACTCAACTCCTAGTTCAGATAAGTAATTATAAGAATAGGTTAAATACCAAAATGGTTTTTTAGGAACATTTTGATACGTACCATAGATTGTATCAAGGTATTCTTGCCCGAGATATTCTCCCTGAGCAATATAAACACCTGGAATCTCTGAAATTCGTTGGTAAAAGTGATACATGCTGCTTTCTAATGAATTTGTATTACCAGAGTAGGTTCCTATATCATCCCCTTCTACAAAATCCGAAATAACATACATATTTTCGACACTTTTCCACTCCCTAGCTACTTTGACATTATCAATGAACTGATTCATTGGCGCATCTAAGGAATGACTAACTGCTATTAATAAACCAGCTACTAAAGTATAGAATAACAAACTGGTTGCCATTAATGGTTTCATTGGTAACCGTTTATGAATTGCAGCTAATGGAGAAACCCAATAAACAACAATACTTGGAATAATTAATGTTAGCAATAGTAACAAGATTGAAAGACTTGTACCCGCAAAGACTAACACAAATGATGATAATCCAAAACTAGCCCAACCTGACAAAAACCAAGTTGCTAGTGCGGAAACAGGTGCAATATAAATAGAAAACAGAAGAGAATCCTTAAAGAGGGCAGACCACAACTCCTTCCTATCCCATCCAAGTAGTATCAATGTCCCAAAATGTTTAAAGGATTGTAAAACACATATTAGGAAAAGAACAAGAAGAACCATAGCATTTACTGCAATACTAGCAGCTAAAACGATTGGCACAATTCCCTCAACAGTATTACTGCCAAAACTCTCTCTAGTCAAGTCTTCAACAGAAATCCCAGTAATAGATGAGAGATTTGATAAAAACGTTTCTCTTGAGAGGTCGTCCTGAAGACCATTGATATGATATATCCCGTTTATTGTATTTGTTTCTTGAAAAATATGGTCTAACCGATTAATAACAACAGGGGTTGTAAATAACAAGCTCGGTAATTCATAGAGCATATTATCAGTTCCCTTATCAAGTCCAATAGTCAAGTTATTGTCACTATGGGATAATAAATCTGAAATTTGTTGGCGTGATAAAATTATTTTACCACCGTTTGTAAAATCTGAAAAACCTTCAGGATTGCCAAGAACATCTAAATATATTCTATTTATTGAACCATCCCTACTACTATTTGTAGTACGTTTCGTCCAAATAGACAAGTCACTTTGTTCCAAAAAGTATTGGTATACACTTTGCGCCTGTTCTTCAGATAATCTTTGAAGATAAACTGTAACTGTCCTAGAATTACGGTTATAACTTTGCCATGCCTCCTCATACTGAACACCTGTAAAAAAAATTGCCATCAGAGCAAGTAGTACGCTCTGAATGGCAATCAAAAACAGGATTAAGTACTTCATTTTACCTAATAACATGTTTTTGTATGTCATAGGCGCTTACCTACAATTCCAGTAACATTGTGCTGTACCACTTCCAATATATCTAGATGCACGTGCTTCAATTCCTGGCCGTTTCCAACCTGAGAAACCTCCGTTAGCACTTGCTGCGTGTTCATACACACCAGATTGAACGTGTGAGTAACTCCAAAGTCCTACTGTACGACCATAGTTCCAATAAACGGCAGAACCTTTATAATAAACTGTTGCGGCAGAAGCGATTGAACCACCTGCACCAGCTAGGGTAAGAGCAAGTAACGATGTTGAAATAATCTTCTTAATTCTTTTCTTCATAACATAGTCTCCATTTCATTTTTGACTAAAACTAACAATTACAACTCTTTTTTAGTAACTTATGACAACTTAGTACATTGGCAACTATCCTTTCTTTGAACTGGTAATACTACCAGCTTATTCATAAAATTGTACAATTCATATTTTAAAATTTTACAGAATATAATTCTCCAGGATCAAAGCCTAAAGGGGCGGGAGCGGGATTTATCGATGGTTTACCAACAATAACTAATAAACCCGCTAATAAAACTGCGACAACAAACTTTTTAGTTGCTTTCTTCATATCTTGCAACCCCTTTCATATTCCTTGATTGTATTCTATCACGCAGAAAATTATTTGTCAATTATATTTATAAAGATTTTTTTATTTTATTTTTTTATTATGAATAAGTTTATTTTAACCGTAGAAATAACTCGTTTCATGAGAGATGTTATAATAAATGCATATAAAAAACAACACAGTAAAGACTGAGTTGTCTATAACAATTATGCTGGGAATGTTTCATTGATAAAACGCTCAAGGTCTAAAGCCATCTTATCATTTCCCTCTAGCAGGTATGCATGCTGCGCTGTTACAAAGTACTGTTTAACGGCATCTTTATGGGCAAAACCTTCACTAACATTCCCAAGTAAACAGTAAAGATTAGCTAAACAGTAGAAACTATTATTTTTGAGACAAATACCAATCGTTTCAAAAGTCTCACTTATCGCTCTCTCTGTTTGCTGGTTTAACCATAGATACCGACAAAAGTTATACCGACATTTAATCAGAATTTCAAGTTCATCAATTGTCCGAACCTTAACACTCTTAAAAAGATTGGTCATGCGATTATCGACTTCTTCAAATTTTGAGAGTTCATCCGTCTGAAAGTAAAAGTGTAATAAACTATTTGAGATATTCAAATATTCCCAATCATATTCGCTATATTTTGACAAAATAGCTTCTAATTTTTTGATCGCTTCATTCTGTTTAAGGTCATGGTTAAACAACACAATAGCCTCTATCCACTGAAGGTATAACTGATCGGAGAGAGGGAGTTTTACTGTCTTCGCAGCTTCTAACTCATAGATATATTTTAGTGAATCATAATCTCGTAAGTCTAAGAATTTCTTAGATACAGCACGAAATTGAGTCAAAAACTCCGATTCGACATGGATATCCTCGTCAAAAAAGTAGTCCATTGATACATTTAGCTTTTTTGCAAGGGCATATATTAAGTCTGAGCCAGGACTATAGTCTGCATCTCGCTCAATTTTACTGATTTGGGCCTGTTCACAGATACCAGCAGCCAATTCAACCTGAGACAAATTCAGTTCTTTTCTCCGACTACGCATTCGGCTCGCCAATAGTTTCCCCATATGGCCACCTCTATTCTATGTAATATTTATCTTTATATCACAAATTATAACATTATGACTTTTATTTTTCAATTATTCATACTCACCTAAAATCAAAAACTAATCCAACTTCTATGAACAATAGATTTTAGTACTGTCCAATGCAAGCTCCTAATCACTTCTTGCAACTTATCAATTACTTCATTGAGAGTTTTAAACATCTTTTTCTCGAACCCACGCTTCCGAATCTCCGCCCAGACTTGCTCAATCGGATTCATCTCAGGAGTATAAAGTGGAATGAAAGCTAAGTAAAAGCGCGTTTTTCTCTCTAGAAAGGTCGCTAAACAGTCCTTGCTTTTACCTCTGGAAGACACCACAGTATCGAGCTCCCAGTGGCCAAAAGTCTCACGATTCCTGACCTCTTTAGGACGTTTGGCAATCGACGTGCCAATCCTAAATGTCCCACGTGTTTCTTTGGGCTGTCGACTTTTTCCCTTTCGGCGCAGGACGCTTAAATCCAGATCAATCAAACCAGCATAGAGCCAGTTATAGATGGTTTTAAAAGCTACCATTGGCTTTTGTTCAAGCTGATAGCGACCACAAATCTGTTCAGGTGACCAAGAGGCTTTTAACCCCTTCTCAATTTCCTTTTTCAACTTTGGTGTCAAACAAGACTTCCGACCCTTTTGCTTAGCCCTGTGGTCGTACTGTTCCTGTGCTAAGACGGCGTAGTAACCATTTTGGCATCGTCTTAACTCTCTTGAAATGGTAGACTTATGAAAGTCAAGTTTACTTGCAATTTGGCAAGATTTTAAACCTAAATCCAAGTAAGTTTCTATCTTTATTCGGTCGGTTATGGTAAGATGGGAGTAGCTCATAGTTTTTCCTCGGGTTCTGTTTGTGCGGTTACTTACAGTTTACACCAATGAAACGCTATGAGGTTTTTTGTTGCACTATATTTTACAATTTATCATTTGATAAAATCTCAATAAAAAAGACTTAGAATCATGTTAACAATAACATTAATTCCAAATCCTTTTATTATTTATCTTCTAACTATATTTAAGATAGATACTTAAATTATATTACTGTTTTTCAAAAGTTCCGTCTGCTACACGAAAATCACTGTTAACAGTTTCAATTGAATTAAATTGAATCTTTAAATATTTTACTTCTTTTTCATCTTTTCCATGTAATTCAGCTTTAGCACTCGCTGCACTAGAAACCTTTAATTTGACATATTTTCCAGCGATTTTCCAAGTTCCATCTCTAGATTCGTCTTTATTATTTGTTACTTCTAGTGTTTTATCGCTATTGAAAACGATAGTTGAATCGTGTTTACTATCATACCAAGTACCAATAATTTGCTTCTCTGGTCCTGAATTTTGATTCAAGAAAAAGAATACTCCACCGGCAACCGCAAGTACTAAAACAACTAAAGCAATAATTTTTTTCATTATTTTTCCTCCTATAAATATCTAAAGATATTTATTATTTTTTTCATATACCTAGTTTCACTAAAATCATTAGTAAAAAATCAAATTTTGAATGATAAACTTTTATTCATTACTACAATAAGAAATACTTACCAGCTTTTATTAATCACGATGTTTCCGTGATACTGAAATACCAAAACTACAAAGAACAATTCCCATTGCAAACACTAACCAATTTTCAATTGAACTTGTATTAGGCAAGGCTCTATTTGCAGCATATTTAGCTTGATTTCCAGCATAGCTATATACTCGTTCATTAGAAGTACTTTCTGGTATACTCTTTTCTAACGCAGGATTCAGAGAAATCATCTTGTGATCTACTTTATCGTTAAAGACTTCGCTTTGTCTTGTACGAGTATTTAAATAGGCTTCCCTAACTGCTTCATATTGCGCAGTTGCATCCAATTGATCTTGTAGAAGTAATTTAAGTTTAGCTTCCTCTCTTACTACATTCTCAAGTGCTAAACGATGCTCTTCAACTGCATTGTCATATGCTTCTTTTGCTTTTTTCAAATATGCATCGGCATTTTCAAGATGATCCAAAAGTGTTTCTAAAGCAACTAAGTGAGTCTTAAATTTAGAAATTTCATCCTTAATTTGTTTTTCTTTAGCTTTTAACTCTTCAACTTTATTCTCACGGTTTCTGAGTTCTGCTTCATCCGTAGCTTTTTCAGCTTTAAGATCTGAAAGAACTTTAAGTTCTTTATCCAACTCTGCACGCGCATCTGCTAAAACTTTTTGTTTTGTTTGAATGTCTGCATTTAGATTTTCAACTGCTGATTGTGCTTTTGCGTAACGAGTCTTGGCAGCAATCAATTGTCGAGAAGCCTCATCTAAATTCTTTTGTGCAAGAGGTGTCTTATCTGAGATTGAGTTTAATCTTGCAATCATTTGACGTGTAGTATTTAAGGCTGCCAAATTATTTTCATGAATTTTTGTTACTTCATCTAAATTGTTTCTTGCAGTCTTATCTGTTGCTTTTGCTTTCTCAAGCTCCTCTTTTGCAGTTTCTAATGCTTTTTGCTTAACTTGAAGGTCTGCATTTAAGTTATCTAAAGCTGTTTGAGCTTTGATATATCTTGTTTCAGCTTCTTCTTTTTGTTGTTTCGCATTGTCGTATTTCTTCTGTGCATCTGGAGTTTGATCAGGAACTGACATCAATTCTGCTACTAGTTTTTGAGTTTGTTTCAGATTTTGATTTGCATTTTGATTTTCTACTTTTGCTTTTTCAAGATCAGATTTAGCTTTTACTTCTGCTGTTGTGGCCTGGTCTAAATCATCTTTTGCATTTGCTAAAGCTTGACGCTTGCTTTGAATATCAGCATTTAATTGATCAAGTGTATCTTGAGCTTTATTAAATTGGGTATGTGCTTCATTATAATTTTGTGTAGCGATTTCCAATTTAGTAGTAGCTACAGGTGTTTGATCAGGAGTAGCTTTTAGAGCATCTAATTTTGCTGTCGTTTCTTTGAGAGCTTTTGTACTTGAATCATTTTCAGATTTAGCTTTTTTCAAACGATTCTGTGCAGAATCATTTGTTGTATTTGCTGCAGTCTGTTTAGCTTTAGCAGCTGTTAATTCATCTTCCATTTTTGAAGTATCAAATGGAGTAGCTAGAGGTTTGGCAATTCCTTTATCATAATAGTCGTCAATGAACTTAGAGTGATACTCACCTGTTTGTTCATCTTTAATGTAATCGAAATGGCTAGTTTGACCTTTGAATTTAATAAAATGCATTCGACCAACGCCACTAGGTGTTAGGCTATTTGCTACCCCGACTGCTTGTATATTTGAAGGAGCTTTCTCTCCAATCATTAATCTCATATGTCCAAAATATGCATGTACATCATTTGCCATAAAGCTAATTACAGCATCATATACCTCGCGATACAATTGAGACATTGTAGCTTTTCGTGTTTCTTTTGCTTCTGAATAATAAGCACTAAAACCTAGTAATGTATTATTGAAGCTCATATTTTCGCCAGCCCAAGTGATTGAATCCAGTCCATCTTTTGCAAGAGCTGTCACACTATGACTTGTACCAAAGGGTTTATTTTCTTCAGCATAGGCTTTTGCGATATTTTTAACACCTTGAACAGATTCTTTAGTAACTATAAAATCATGGCTTCCCCAGACTTGGTCTTGCAGATTGTTGGCAAGAAGTGCATAATATTGACTCAAAGCTTCAATCTGTTTATCTGTAAGATTATCCAAATCGACTTCAGAGTCATCGATAGGCAAAACAATATCCTTATTTGGCCAACCTTTGATAACAATATTTTGGTGTTCAGGAGAATATTCCGTCTCTGGAGTACCAAAATCATACTTACTACCTGTGAACCATTTTTGAATAACATCGTTTAATGCATTTTTATTTGCATCTGAGTTATCAGCAAGATAAGCCTTGTAAGCATCAATGACATCTTGAGGCAATTGAGGAATAGTGAGATTTTTAATTGCTGCAATTTGTTTTTTGAGGGTTTCAACCGCTTGATCAGCCTTCTCTTTATTCTCTTTTGCTTCCTGAGCTGCTGATGTAACACTCGCTAGCTCATTTGAAGTTTCATTTACTTTTGCCTCTTCTTGATTTTTCTTAGTAGTTAAAGCTGAAATTTCTGAAGCTTTCTTAGCATCATTTTCTTTAGCTGTTTTGAGCTCTTCTTCTGCACCAATTTTACTATTTTGTTTATTTACTAAATCATTTGCTTTGCTATCACGATTTGAGATTGTTTGGGTAAGTTGTGATTCAGAAGCATCAAGATTACTTTGCGCTGAAACCTTATTTTCTTGAGCTTTCTTTAAATTCTCTTGTGCTTGTTTTTGTTTTTCCTCAGCTGATGACAAGTTTGCTGCCGTTTCTTGACTTTTCTTTATTTGATCCGCTTCAACAGACTTTGCATTTTTTAGTGCAGTTGCTTTTTTATTATCTGCTTCTTTGGCACGATCAAGTTCCTGTTTCGCTGTATTTTCAGTTGCTGTTTTAGCATCTAAATTTTTCTTAGCCGCATCACGTTCTGCTACAATTTCTTCGACGCCGGTACCGTCTAAAACTTTCTGAGCAGTTTCTTTCTCTTTTTGAGCCTTCACTAATGCACTCGCTGCTTCTTCTGCAACCTTTTTAGCATCTGCTAATTGTTTGGCAGAAACCTGACTAGCACTAAGTTGCGTTTTTTCATCAGAAGAAGCTTTACTGAGTTCTTCAGCTTTATTTTTGTCTTCGCTAATAGCATTTTCCAAAGCCTTTTTTGCTGCTTCTTCTGCTGATTCTTTTTCAGCTACATCACTTTTTGCTTTGTCGATTTCAGCAAGAATTTCTGAAGCACCAGTGCCATCAAGATTTTTTTGTGCTGTAGCTACTGCTTCATCAGCTACCGAAACTTTCCTTTCTTGATCTGAAATTTTATCTTGATCTTTTTTAATAACATCTGATTGCTGATTACGTTCTTTCTCAGCTTCTAGAACTTTATCAGATGCATCTTTTAGTGATGTTCCCTTTTTCTCAATATCAGCTTTTACTTCTGATATTTCATTCTTCGTTTTTTCAATTTTTTCAGGCGTAGCTGATTCTTTATTTACCTCAGCATTCTTTAAATCAACATTTGCCTCGGAAACTTTGGATGCAGTGGTTGCTTCCGAAACCTTAGCGTTTTCTAATACACTTTCTTGATTTGAAACTGATTGATCAGTTTCTTCCTTGATCGTTCTTGCTTCTTCTAAAACTTCAGAAGTTGGCGTTTTCGTTACGGTTGCAACCCCATTATTAACAAATACTCCGTCTACTTGTTTTATATTTGTAGACGAAGGAGTCTTCGATTCAACACTTAATGTTGACTCATTTGTCTGAGTTGCAGTTACTTCGTCCGCTTGTACAACAGAAATTCCTGCAAAAGCTGTAGCTATTGATACAGCAGATACAGTTGCTTTGATCGTTTTCTTTTTCATAATTCCCACCTTTATGATAGAGTATTGAGCAAATTATCACTATTTAATTATAAACACCCGAATTATACTATATTTTAGCAACTTTGTAAAGTTGTATCCAACCTTTTAAGAACTAGAATCTAACCTTCTAAGACTGTAGAATAGTCTTACGAGGTGAGCAATGTCAGAATTACAAAAGTATATAAGCAAAAGAATACGGATTTTGCGGATTCAGTCAGGGATGACTCAGGAACAATTAGAAGAAAAAGCAGATCTTGGTACCAATTACGCGTATAAGTTAGAAAATTTAGAGCCCAATATAAAAATTAGTACGCTTGAAAAAATTATAGAAGCCTTAAATGTTGATCTACAAACTTTTTTTGATTTAACACTTAAAGAAGAAAGCACTGACTTAGCACAGCTTATCGACACTATCAAATCTTTACCAGAGTATAAACAAAATAAAGTCATTTCAGCTATTAACACAATTATTAACGAGACAAAATAAAAAGAGTGGAAAAGGATAAGTATAAAACTATTCCTTTTCCACTTTTTTGTGCATAAAAATATGGCTATTAGCTATTAGAGCCTGCGATTCTTGGGTAACCAAATGTCATATCGAGTTTATCCTCTTCGTAATTCTTGATCAATTCCCAGAAATCTGCAACTGATAACGCTGCAACTGATTCATGCCAATTGAATCTAAAAAACAAATCTAAGAGAAAATTAATTACAAGATGGATTTTAGCTGTTTGTTCTACAGTATCAAATGTAATTACAATTTTCTCACACAACGGATCAATTAATTCAATTTCAATGCTATCATTTACAAAATTGAATGACACTTCTTGATCTTGGTCATTTAAGATTGAGATATACTGATCCTCTTCAAATGTTGAATAAAACATTCTAATATTAATTTCTTCATTTCGATTAATTAACTCTGAAATATATTGTTGAGTTAAATTAATCACATAATTTTTGTAATTTTTCATTAATTTTACCTCAAATTATTATTTAAAAAAGTTTTTTTCATCTGTGAATTTTCACGGTGGCCTCACTCTCTCTAATATTATTAAACGATTGTTCTTGAGCATCTGCTACCTCCTTTTTTGAGGAACAAAAAAAGACAGTTCACCACTGCCTTTTTTTCTTCACTATTATTATGCCATTTTTTTGTAAAAATAAAAAAACGATTTTTCAAAAAAGTACTATAAAATGATCTTAGCCCAAGAAGATAAATTTTTTTGTCTATGTTTTTGGGCTGCAGTTTATAATCTGATGAAGGTTTTAACAAATCTGTTAGGTGTTTTGCTCCTCCTAACAGATGAACTTCATCAATAAACAAGATATGGAATTTTTTTATCTACAACTGTTGATATAAATCCATCCTCACTTTACTTTCTCACATATTCCCCTAAGGTTTCTTTAACTAAACGTTTAAAACTACTATCACTTATTCTTTCATTGTTTTTACAAAAATTTCTCCCAAAATACCCTGATTGACCGTTGTAATCCTTTTTCCTAACAGTAAAAAAATATTCTTCATCTAAAGCGTTTATGATTTGATTTGTTTCTTCTATTGTGAAATTCAGGTCGTGTTGCAAAACTTTAGATATAGTAGGCAACCAAAAAGTATTAAACCTTCTCAGTATAAATATAGGTTTATGGTCAGATGACTCTAAATGCTTAATGATTCTCCAAATAATTACTCTTGCACTTAACAAATTAACTTTACTGTCTGATTCAATCAATAGATTTGTAAAGTTAGTTCCTTTTTTATTATTTTTATAAGTGTAGTTTGGATTTTTACTTCTGAATGGAAAAGCCTCTAAATTCGCTATTTTTTTCGACATTTTTTCTAACTCGTCCCACTCATCAGTCAAATTTTGAATAATATTCTTAAAAGAGCCTTTTTTATTTAAAAATTCTTTTATAAAGTGTGGTAAATAATGTCCTAGGTAATAAGTACCTTTATTTGAAGGAGATTGTTTTACAATTTCTAATTCATTATATAAAATACTACTCGTTTCTCTAACATTTACAATATGTTCCTTGATGTATTCATTAGCATCTCTTTTCAATTTACCTTGATCGTCTAAGATATTTAATGATTCATCTCCACTAACCAATTCTCTTGCTTTTTCATAATATGTACGAACTCCATCTGACACACTGATTTTTACTTCATCAATATTAGGATTCACCAAACATAAAAATAATGTTGCTTCATCAATATTTCCTTTTATATGATTGGGAAGTCCATACCTAATATTAACATCTGTGCTATTAGGTAAATCTTTCTCAATTTCTAACCAAGAAAAACTATTACTATTAGTTTTTAAAGCCACATTAAAAGAGTGTATCATTTTTTCTATATTTGAATCATTCCAGGGGCTGTATATTTCAAACAGTTCCGAGGAGTTGTTGATTTTACCTACTTTATCATGATATGTATCAGCCAATTTTTTTAAAGGTTCTTTTAATGTATTTTTGATTTGCTGTTCTAACATAAATCTATCCTCACTTTTATTTTTCTATGTTGATTTCATTGACAGAATTACTTTATCATATCCTATGGACAAATAATGTCAATGTTCATTAAAATACTAACTTATTTCTCCCTAATTCTTTAAAATATCTTCCTGAGTTTTGTGTTCTTAATATTTTACAACCAATTTTTAGTATAAAGTCTTATAGCAATTTAAATATTGATTGAAACTTTTCAATACACTTAATTCAAATACTTTTAAAAAATACGTTCGTTTTTCTTACAAATCTTTTATATTTTACCACAAAAACACACTGAAACACTTGTTCTCAATGTGTTTATTTCATATTAGTATAATTTCTTCATCAAACTAAAAAATTTATTGTTTGCTCAATAGCTTCCTACTTTTTTTGTGATTACAATCGACAGGTTTTTGAATTCTCTTCGGCATTTGAAAGGGACAATCAATAAACAAATTAATTTAAACATAGCAAACACACCTTGAATTTCAAATTTTTTACACGTATTAAAAAATGTGATGATTTTAATTACTTTCTGAGATTTCTAATTTTCAATCTGTATAAGAAACTTTAGTGCATTTACCTTCGAATACTATTTCCATTAATTCTTTTTTTATGTTACGACGTTAACTTTTCTGTGTGTTTAGCGTTGACAGAAACGTATGTGAAAGTCACGCTAAACACACAGTTCGAAGTAAAACCGAATAACACAAAAAAGAAAAAATTTGTTTTTTAGAATTATCAATTTATGGCATACTATAGATATCTAAAGATTGATTAAGTAGAGACGTAACTAAATAGCTACGTTTTTTTTAATATTTAAAAGGAGGTAGCTATCGTGGAAACAGCAGGTTTAAGCTGAGTTAAGAAAGAACCAATTTTTGTATTTCACTAACTAAAAAAATAAATGTATAGATAATAAAAGTAATGTCAATAGCAGTAAAAAAATTTTTTGATCATAACAAAGTAAAGTATAAAAGTATAAGAACGAAAGTAAATAACAAAAGTCTAAAAATCAAATACAAAAAACTAGCTTAACACAGTCGCTAAATTCATAGCATTTAAACCTGAAAAAGAGTAAAAAGAAAAAACAACAGATTTTTATCTGTAGGATGGAACTCTACATCTTATTTGAATTGAGTCAACTTGTCATGTTGTAAAATGGCCTGGTTAACTTCTTAGCCATAAATTAAGAAGCGCCCTCAGCACAGGGAAGATACTACAACAGTGAATATAAGCTTTAGGTCACTGCACTACTTCAACTTGAATTAAAAGACCTTAAGATTCTTGTTAAGGTTTTCTTTAAACGTACATTATCTTTTATAGAAAGGAAAGAACTATGTCAAAGAAGAAACGAAGTCGTTCTGAACGACGAAAAGCTAGAGAGAAAGCTCAGAAACAACAAATGGATTCTCTAACTACTTTCGAAGGCCGTAAACAATTCGTCCAATCAAAAGGTTTAACTAATCTAGTCACGCGCTTCAAGAAGGGAAAAGGTATCAAAAGAAATGAATCCAAAAAAACAGGAGAGGACATTCATTTAATACATACAGACCGAACTCTTCATAACTACGCTGGATCCTGGAGCAGATTTGCTTCCTTTGTTGCTACAACAACCACTGCCGAAGATTTAAAAGCTCTTGAAAAATCTAAGAATGTAGATGGATGGATTGACGTAGTAAATCAATATTTAGAACATTGTAAAAAAACTGGGCTTTCAGCACCAACCCAATCAACCTACAAAGCAGCATTGGCTAAAGTTTTAGGCGTGTCTTCTACTACTTTTGTTGCAACGGATATTCGATACCGAGCCAACAAAAAGAATAATCGCTTAAAGTCAAATGACGACAGAATGTCTGAAGAAACAAATAATCGCTGGTTTTCAATTGTATCTGCCACTGGGCTACGAAAAAATGAATTAAAAGCAATTACTGGAGACTCACTCTACCAACGAGAGGATGGCCGATACTTTCTTAAAATCATTGGTAAAAAGCATAAAACAAAAGGAGCTAGAGACCGCTGGGTTCCGATTATTACACGAGATCAACAAGAATTAGAGAGGCTTGTTGAAGAATTTAGGATAGCTGGTAAAAAGCGTGTGTTTCAAGTTCCATCTGCTTTAAAACCTCATAAATATCGTGCTGAATACGCAAAACGTCTTTATCTTCTTGTCGCACGAGATCCTAAAGACATCAAGGATAAAAGGGAAAAAATTTATCTAAGAGGGGAATTAAAAGGCGTTGTCCTCGATCGAAAAGCCTGCTTAATTGTATCGCGTGCTCTTGGACACAATCGTCCCGAAGAGTTTCAAAAATCGTATGCATATAAGTTAATCGCACAAGCAAACTAATAAGCACATTTAAAAAATAATTGTATATCTCTCATTGAAATAAATAAAGTAGGGAAAAACCTAATTTTTTCTCCAAACCCTTATCATTACGCGTTTTTTAAACAATTAAACATTGTGTATTTTATTGTTTTTCAAAATTTTTCCATTTTTTCACTATTTTTTTTTAAAAAAAAGGCGTTTTTTGTCAAAAAAATGGCATACCTATAATAGGGAATTTTAGTTTTGAACCAAAATGTGGTTATGATAATATATTGATTTTACGACATCTAATACTTCCTAGCATAATTCCTATCAAAAATAATAGTAAAAAGGAAACGTTAAAACATGAAAATACAGACAAAAGCTTCTACTGAAAAAAAGTATTTAAATGAGAAAGAAATTCAATCTTGTTTTACTTTAATGAATTCCTTCTGGGGGTTTGATCGCATGGTTTTTAACTTAGGTGAAAATCTAATTGTTGACATTGAAAAAATAATAGAATACAGAAAAAATAATCCTCATGAAGTTAAAAAATTAAATTACAATTCAAATCAGATAGAAGATTTAATTATCCAATCAAGGGAATTCGGAAGACTTGAAATTGGAAAAATTTATAAAAAAGAAAGCGGAGATACTGTTAATTATTGCTTACTACAACTAAATCATGGAGGTCTCAATTTTGAAACTCTCTCTATTTCAGCAATTCGAAAGAAACTAATAAATGTTATAACGAAAATCAAACAGCAAACTGGTATTTGGATTATCCCAACTACTATTAGGATTCATGAAATGGAAATCTCATTTACATTTGCTACTGATGCGATTATTCATTTTCAAACAAGAAATTTATTATTGAGGAGTCTATCTAATACATCTCAAGTAGATAAAAAAGTTTATACAAAATGTTCAACTCCTGAGGATCACCATATTCTTTCAAGCAAAAAATATAGAAACTTATTGCATGTTCTTTACGATAAAACAGCAAAAGCTGAACATAATAAACAGATCGAATTGGACGCATCTCGTAAATATCGCATCTATAGATACGAAATGACACTGAATGAAGAAAAAATTAAAAGTGAATTCAAGACTACTGACTTAGATAAACTACACAATGATCAGCTTTATCTATTTGTGTATAGTGTAATTGAAAAAGGATTGTCCAACTTTAAGATAGTTGTTCAAACTTCAGTAAGAGATACCGAAAATAAGTTAATAGAATTGTATAAAGAAAAAGGTAAAGATAAATATATAAAAACATTTTTTGAAACTCAACTAAATCATGCTATGGATTATTTATATCCATTAACATTGGATGAATCTATTTTCTTATTTATTGATGCATCTAAATTTATAAAGCCAAAAAACTGTGCAAGAACCAAAAGAAATCTGATTAAAGAAAGTAGAAAGAATGATTTAAAGAATGAGCGTTATTTTCTTTCTATTATGATTACATGGCAAGTACTATGTCTCTTTAGCTTAATGCTAAATACTCTATCTCTTGTTACTATCCTTGATTTTGGTTGTTACAAGAGTAATCAAAATACTAAACTTCATTTGTTTAAAATGCCTACTTTTACAGCTGAAGAAAAAGATGCATTTATTAAGAAAGTTATTAAAAACAAGAATAAAGACATAGGTTCAATCCTAGATTCTATTTTAAACAACATTCAAATAAATAATTCTTCCATTTTAATATAAATTCTGATTGAAAAAAAAGAAGAAGTATTAATACAGCAACGTTTTCCCATTTTTTAACTCTTCAACCCTTGAAGACTTAAAAACAAAATCTAAACTAATATAATTTAAATCTAACAGAAAGAAAAAAGGTACTATTTATGAATGTATTTATTCCAGAAGAACTGATTAAGCAAGTTCAATTACTATTATCGGATATTGTTAAGAAAGAACTAAATAAATTTGTAGATACTAATGAAAGTACTCATCATTTTTTAAATAAAAAGCAGACTTGTGAGTATTTAAATATATCCAACAATACTTTAGACAGCTGGATTAAGCAAGGTTTGCCTTGTATTAAGGTCGGAAAAACTGTTCGCTTTAGCAAAACAGAAATCAATCGCTGGTTACAAAAGCAGTAGAAATTCCATGGTGGTTTGTTATAATGTAACCATGGTATTTTCTAGCTCAATTCAAAAGGAGAATACTATGTCTATTAGAAGAACTAAAAACGGAACCTATCGCTTACGTGTTTATATTCCTGAGGAAGTTA
>NZ_KV807483.1:198321-208293 GCF_001812015.1 Streptococcus sp. HMSC073D05 | reverse complement strand
AAAAAAAAACCAAAATGTTAGATGAATTCTAACATTTTGGGTGCAATTTAAAATTATTATTTATTAAATTAAATGATCATTCTTTCTATTGCTTAACTAGCTGATCTAATGGGATAATGTATAGATTTCTATCCCTTACCCAATATCCATTGAGCATGCACAGAATAACATGTTGATTGTATCTTCAAACTGTTTTATGACTGAATCCATTTAGAAACTCATTTTTTGAAAAAGCGCTTAACATCTGATTGACATGCTTCCAATAGTGTTTGTTCATCCGTTAATTCGAGTAATTGCAATCCTTCATCGACCAACTTTTTATCAGTTAAACAAATTCCTAGTGTCACTTTAGCATTTCCTAGAAAATCATATCGCTTACTTTTTTGGGCCGTATCTAACAATAGATAACTGATACTAGTACACTTCTCCATCAAACCATTCCACAGAAAAATACTAGCTAAATTAGAGAGTAATTTATACTTGGTGGGAAGAATCTCTGTATAATCAGAGCAATCATTCAGCCTATCTATAACTTCATCACAGATAGAAATCACTGTTTCTAGTGGAAGTGTGAATAAAATAACGACAATTAATTTGAGGTCACTATGATACCAGACATCCTGATTTTTAATTTCGTTCCATGCTTCCGTGGCCATCGTTCTTACCTTCTCATCTGGACCAGATTCTCTTAAACAAAGAATGACCTCTACTCTCTTTAGTATATTTAACACAGGAATATCATTAGGATGTTTTTTTAAATAAGCTACACTCTTATTCTTCAGTTCCAATAATTTATCATTTGATTGGTAGGCATTGTTATCTTCTGCTAATAAGATAATTTCTTCTCTATCGGAGTGGTGGTAGGAATGGCATATATATCGAAATTCTTCGAAATCTAGGCCAACTTGCTTTAGAAGATGCTCCATGGACTCAAAACTAGGTACCACTTGGTTCGATTCAATACGCGATAAATGCGCTCTTGAAATGTAACCCTGGCAAACTTCCTCTTGACTAATATGTTTTGATTTCCGTATTTTTTTATAGATCGTACCGTAATCCCAACGCATAACAACTCCACCTCTAATTATGTGTATATATGTGACATTTTTACATTTCGATATATATTTAGTATATCATATATATTAAAGAAAGAGGTGGAAAACGTGAAAAAATCACTATTTATTTATTCTTTATAGCATCACTCCCACTCTTCAACTTGTTAGATATTTGGAGATGGTGGGGATTTCATTAATTGAAAGGAGATAACTAGGGGACAGATTTGTTAGTATTAGAACTTTACTATCTAACAAAATACTGTATATGAAGATTGATTTTTCGTTTCAAGAGGATACAAAATAGATTTGAAAAACATAGGGAAAACTCAATTAATTTAAGTAAGGAAACTCGTTTTTCTATATAGCATCCCACTGTACAAAATAACATTAGGAGGGTAACTATAAAAAAATAATTAAAAAAATTACTTTTTTATCGCTATTATCTACACTAGCTCTCCCCTACTTACTTTAACGGTAAGTGTAAATGAAATAATTCCTAACAATAAAAGTGCTCTAATAAAAACAGAAGACCGTAGAGCTATAGGCGCTACAGCAATCTTTTTTGGAGGAATTTTTGTTGGTTGGGTTATAGATGGAACAATAACGTATGTGACAGGAAAAGCGCCTTCGGAATGAGTTGCTTGGGGATTACGTAATATTCACAATTATATTTTACAACAAGTAAGAAACGGCGCAAGACAAGTTGTAATTCCCAAAAGTGGTCCGTACACATGTCCTGGAGTCGTAATCGACCATTCAGGGAGGTGTCCATAGATGAATAAAAGAAGCTTCAAAAAAATGTCTCTAATATTTATTTTAGGTATCATTGTAGGTCTATTCTTAATCCCATTACTTAGACCACTTATAGTTGATTGGCTAAAAACTATATTTGGTTAATAGTAACGATAACCTTATTTAACAAAAAAGTTTTCCCTTTTATTTTTTAATAGCATTATTTTGACAAATTAACTTCCACGTTTATTGGCGGTAGAAGTTGGTTTGAGAATTTAGCACTTTGATGACCTTAGATCCTTATAATCCTACACGTACAGGTATGACTTTTAGTTTTAGATATTCTCATTAGTTTAATTAAAGGAGATCCGTGTTATGGTAACGGATAAAATGCTTTCATAGCTAACCAACTGTTGAAAATTATGAGTTACAAAATCTAAAGTATTTAAGATTGGTTTATAAAATTAGGTCTCTGTCTGTAGAAAGGAACGTGCAGTTAGAAAGGAGGAAAAAATAGGATACTATAATTCAGACTGAGATTCCTAATTAAAATGTGTAGTTGCATTTCGCTCATTTTCATAATATTTCATTCAGAGGAGTAATAATATGTTAAAAATTAGAAAAGTAGTTGCATCATCCCTTGTCGTTTTGGCATTTAGTTTGGCTTCTCCTGTTTTGGCATTTTCTCACCGTGGTGGCGAGTGGAACTATGGAGGCCATCATGATCCAAATAATTGGGGAGCATATTCGAATTATTATCATGGTTCACGGTATCACTGGGCCTATGTTGGAAGTAGTGGACGTAAAAATGAAAAAACAGTTTATGCAGGAGAACATAGTGCGGCCTATGCGTTTGTTAATACAAATTTTGGGGAGCAAGTTACATTTGATGCGGGATGGTAAAGAATAATTGAAGAAGATTCTTTTATCAATAGTTTAGTAAGCTTGTTAGTTTATAGGGGGCAGGGGTATTTCTGCCCTCTATTTTAGAATAAGGAATGCACTATGAAAAAATTATTTATACTCATATCCAACCTGCTTGCTAGTTTGTTCTTTGTTTGGGTATTTACCATTTGGACTGATACATATGTCTCCCATTATTACCCCAACGTTGTTGTACGTGATTCTTCCCCTGAAACAACTTTTCAGCATGTTGCTACACGCTTGGAAAAACTAGCAGAAGAAACGGATAGCTTTATTGCGATTCAACACCAAGATATTAACTCAGAAGGTACTACAGTTTTTTCTTATACGACCTTTGGGAACGGAAAGTTGCCTGATGGGCTCCAGGAAAAAAATCTAGAAGATGCTCAAAGTAGTAGTGTTGAAACAAACTATTTTGTATTCGATGGACACCTAGATATTCACTTGCTAAGGGAGGAGCTAAGTCAACTTGGCTTGACTAACATGCACCTGATAATTCCATCTAAACTATCTACGTTAATGGCTATCTTTAGTAACGGATTTCAGTTAATCAGTCTATTGATTTTCATCTTAACCTTTGTAGCACTGACTTTAATTAGTCAAATTAGCCAATTACGGTCGTCGGGCATTCGCCTCATTTCAGGAGAGAAACGGTGGTCCATTTTCCTTAGACCAGTTGGTGAGGATTTGAAAGGGATAGCTATTGGTTTCAGTTTAGCTGGCGTGCTCGCCATTCTTATGCAAAAAATTCTGTCGCTTCCAACGCAATCCCTAACGACCATAGGAGAAGGCTTGCTCAGTTATAATCTCATCTTGTTGTCGATCTCCCTGTTTTTCGCTCAACTCTTCGCAGTTGGGATAAAAAAGATACACCTGATGCAGATTATAAAAGGGCAAGTGCCTGTCAGAGGAATCATTAGTTTGATTTTAATCGGTCAACTATTTGCGATTATTATTGTAACGCTGGGAATAGGGAGTAGCTTAAAGTATTCCCAAGCCTGGCAACAGCATCGGATTGGACAAGAGGTTTGGAGTCAGGAAAGGCAACTGATTATCCTATCTATCAGTCGTGACGGAACGAGTCCTGGTTTTGATGAACAAGCTCAAAGGAAACTCAGAACTTGGTATCAATTGATGGATCTGGCTGTTTCAGAACAAAAGGCTTTCTTATCTAGACACCAGTTAATTGAACGTACTTTGCAAAATGGCATGGCTTCCTCCAAAAACTTGACAACCTCTACAGAATGGCACGATTACAGCCCGAATGGCAATGTCCTTATCGTCACACCGCAATACTTGGAGCGTCAAAACATTCCTGTAGATACAACTATTGAGCAAAAGATGAATCACCTTGATGTAGGGGAGTTTGTCTTATTGCTGCCTGAACACCTCCGTTCAGAGGAAGAACATTATAAATCTGTTTTTGAAGACGACTTAACCAGTCGCATGTCTAGTCAAGATGAACGACAGCAAATGACTGCTACGGTTGGTTATTTGGAATCAGGTCAGGATCGATTTGTGTATAATACGACCCCTATTTCTTACCAGCAGTTTTTGAAAGATCCAATCATCATTGTTATAACACCCCAATCAACTGGTCCACAGTCCATTTTCTTTTGGGTAGACGCAGTACAGAACTACGTTCTCTTTAATCAATTGTCTGATGCCCAGGAGCTTATCCAGAGACAAGGCATTGAAAATTGGGTCTCAGAAATGCAAACAGGTTACCACAACTACATCACATTATTGGATAATATCCAGAGGGAACTTTGGGTAATGCTAGCAGGAGCTGTGCTTGGGATTGCAACTTCAATCTTGTTGTTTAACACTATGAATAGGCTCTACTTCGAAGAATTTAGACGTGCCATTTTTATCAAACGCATTGCAGGTCTCAGGTTCTTAGAAATCCATCGCACTTATCTCTTTGCTCAACTGGGTGTGTTTTTACTGGGATTTGTTGCGAGTGTATTTCTTCAGGTAGAGATAGTAGTTGCTTTCTTAGTCTTGTTACTCTTTACTGGTCTATCTCTTTTACAGTTACATGTCCAAATGCAGAAAGAAAACAAGATGTCCATGCTTGTTTTGAAGGGAGGTTAATATGATTGAACTTAAACAGGTGAGTAAATCTTTTGGAGAACGAGAGTTATTTTCGAATCTTTCAATGACATTTGAGGCTGGAAAAGTCTATGCCTTAATTGGTTCAAGTGGTAGCGGAAAAACAACCTTGATGAACATGATTGGGAAATTAGAATCTTATGATGGGACGATTTTTTACCGAGGTAAAGACTTGGCCAAATATAAATCGAGTGATTTTTTCCGTCACGAATTGGGCTACCTCTTCCAGAACTTTGGCTTAATTGAAAACCAAAGTATTGAAGAAAACCTTAAGCTAGGTCTCATTGGTCAAAAGTTGAGTCGGTCGGAACAGCGGTTGAGGCAGAAGCAGGCTTTAGAACAGGTCGGCCTGGCTTATCTTGACTTAGATAAGCGCATCTTTGAGTTATCGGGCGGAGAATCGCAACGGGTTGCCTTGGCAAAAGTTATCTTAAAGAATCCACCCCTTATTCTGGCAGATGAGCCAACAGCTTCAATAGACCCAGCAAACTCTCAGTTGATTATGGAGATTTTGCTATCTCTTCGAGATGATAATAGGCTAATCATTATCGCAACACATAATCCGGCAATTTGGGAGATGGCTGATGAAGTGATCACGATGGATCGTTTGAAATAAAAATCCTTGTTTTTAATTGCACGATGAGTTACTGAAATATTATCATGAATCAATAATTGGAGTTAATTTAGAATTGTACTTTATTAATATTGAGCTCACTTTTTCTTGATAAAGGAAGAAATAGTGGAGAGGAAGTTAGAATGAAAAAATTCGACAATTATATTATTGAGAAGCCTTGCGATTCTAATTCAGATAAATTGCAAAAAATCTTAATAATTGAAAGTTTGGTAGATGATATTTTGCAATTTTCTCTCAGAATCAATAATAGTGTAGGAGAGATTTTCCTCCTACAACCGTTTCATAAGTATTAATCTATACGCTTACATATATCTTTTGGTCTCTATCCCTTTAGGTAAAAATACCGATTTTATGGTATAATAAAGATAACGTTATACAAGGAAGTGTGCCATGACTCTTGATGTAAATAAAGAAGAATTAACAATTTTAGGGATTCCCTTTGATAACTTTTCAGATTTCGATACCGTCTGGTATGCTATTGGGTCATCAATGATTGAAAATTATGAACCTACTGTTCAAGATGTGATTGATTTAAAAACTTATGTTATCAACAAACGAAAGGAATTGAATATTGGTTAAAAATCAATACGAAGGCTATGAGTACATTGACCCCAACCACCAATATACCTATCCAAATTCTACAGTCTTAATCAACAAACAAAATATTACAAATATTGAAGAAGCCTACCGGAATGAGCATTCATTCGTTACTAGAAGGCTTGCAGACTTGCGCTTGAAAACCATAGAAGTCTACTCCATTAGTGATATTTTAGCCATTCATAAATATTTATTTCAAGATGTCTATGCTTGGGCGGGACAATTTCGCAAGGTGAATATCTCAAAAAATGGGAATCCTTTTATGTCAATACAATCTTTCAGTACTGCCCAAGCATATATAAACCGCCTTATTCATACCTATTATCAAACTGCTAATTCAAAAGATGAGATTATTAAACAATTAGCAAAAATTCTTGATAATCTTAATTATTTCCATCCCTTTCGAGAAGGGAATGGACGAACTCAACGAGAAGTCATTCGTTCCTTAGCATTATCAAAAGGATACTCTGCACAAATACGCGTGGAACAAGATGATGAAGTTTACAATCTTTATATGGATGGGACAGTCTATGGGGACTTAGGAAAGTTAGAAGAACTACTTGGTAAAATACTGGAAAAATTGTAAATTAATCTACAAAAACACTTGTATTTTTTTAAATATCCTAAATATCACAGAAAATTATAACTTACTCAAAACTTAAAGACAAAAAGCTTCTGAAATCTAACGTTTCAGAAGCTTTCTTCTTATCATAAAACGACTGCAACTATTAATCGATACCACATTATCTATATTTATTAAAATAATTAATGTTTAAGTAGTGGTCCGCTAAGATGAAATTCAAAATTTGTAACATCAACTAAACCAACAACTTTGTCACTTTGATATAATTCCATCAAAAATTTTGCCATCTCTTCACTTGTGTGATATTTAGCAAAATGCTCATCATAATCATATTCTTTAGAATCTGTAGCAACTTGACCGAATTCCGTTTTTGTGGCAGCTGGAGCTAAAACCTTAGCTTTTAATTGATGTTGATTTGCCTCTAGTTCCAATGCCAAGCCTTCTGTAAAAGCACTGACATAAAATTTACTTGCACAGTATGTAACTGCATTTGGAACCATCATGTATCCGCCTCTAGATGATAAGTTAATCAATTGAGCGCCTTTACAATCTTTATAATCTCTCACATATAGAGTTGATAGAATTGTTAAAGCTTCAATGTTTAGATGGATTAAAGTTATTATCTTTTCTAAATCTTGAGATTCAACCTTATCATAATTTCCAAAACCAGCATTATTTATTAGAGTAGTAATGTGATATTTTTTCAAGCTTTCATAAAGAGCAAAAACATTACTGGACTTCGATAAATCAACAACTTTAATAACAACATCTAAATCCGGATAATGGTTCAAAATCTCTTGCTTCAATTTTTCTAGTCGTTCTTGACGCCGAGCAATTAAAATAAGATTCGTTCCTAATTTTGCAAATTGTCTTGCTGTCTCCGCTCCTATACCAGCACTGGCTCCAGTAATACAAGTATAATTCTTCGTTTGTTCCATACTATTTTCTCCTTTACAGATTGCTATTTGCATTTTTTATAAGAGTCGCTGCTCCCATCAAGGTTCTTGACAGCCTTATCACTAAGCCCCTCTGGAGCTCTCTATTCCTTCAAACCAATTTTTCGTCTATATGGTATTACCTCCTCTCCTAGCTTTATATCAAATTCCTTTGATGCTATGTATTTTACATAGTAAAGTGCACTTTATGTCAAGAGAAAACTGAAAATTTTTTGATTTTTTAAAAATTATGCTAAAATAATAAAAAAAAGGAGGGGGAAAATATTATGGCTCACTATTCTATTGGAGAATTTGCTAAAAAAACTGGACTTTCTATTTCCACACTTCGATACTATGAGCAAGAAAAATTGATTTACTCACACAGAGAAGAAAATAATCGTAGATACTATGATGACTCTGATATAGCGTGGACTCAATTCATTATTAGATTAAAAAAGACGGGAATGTCTATTAAAAATATGCAAGAATACGCTGACCTAAGATATAAAGGAGACTCCACAATTCCTCAACGACTTAGACTACTATTTTTTCAACTTGATGAACTTCATAAGCAACAAACTGAAATTAACCAACATATTGATTTTCTTGAAAAGAAAATTAAAACTTACCTGGGTATTAATTCAAATTAACACCATTATGACTTTTTTATATAAAAAAAGGGTTGAAAATGAAATTTCAATCCCTTTTTGTTAACTTTTTGACATAAATTAGCATAGAAAATGAAATAAAGAATAAATTGGATGGTAACAACATTGAAAGTCCATTCTTGAACAAGCAACAAGCTTGTAAGTATCAAGGAATTGCCAATAATACGCTTGATTCTTGGATAAAAAAGGGGTTACCAGTTATTCGAGTTGGAAAAACTGTCCGCTTTGATAGAGCCGAACTCAATCAGTGGTTACAAAATCAGTAGCATTATAACCGTGGTTTGATATAATTAAGCCACGGTATTTTTCTAGCTCAATTCAAAAAAAGGAGAATACTATGTCAATTACAAAAACTAAAAATGGAACTTATCGCTTACGTGTTTATATTCCTGAGGAAGTTAAGTCTTCACTAGGTGTTGATAAGAAAGTGATTGAAAAACGTTTCAAACTAAGGAGTGAGGCTAAAAAATACGAACTTGAATTACAAAACAGGATTGATAAAATTTTAAGCGGAGATTCAACCTCATTGGAAACAAATGGTTCAATCCTCTTTTCCGATTTTTATCAAAACGTTTGGTGGGAATCCTACAAAGCAGGTCAGACTACTTCTACTGCTAAACCACCTTCTCAAGCAACCATAGTTGGAACAGAAATTGCTTTTCGAAAACACATCTTACCCTTACTTGGGAATTATTCAATAGACTTTCTTAATCAAAATAAGCAAGTTGTACTAAATCTATTGACTCAAAAGGCTGAAGAATATGCAAATTTCAAAGTTATCAGGAGCTACGTTAACTCTATCTTTGACTGGGCAGAAGAATTAGAGTATATCGAAACTAATCGCCTATCAAAAACTATAAGCCGTATCAAAGCCACTAAGAAAATCAAGCTACAGGAATCTAAAAAAGATGAAGATTTATATCTATCTCAAGAAGAACTTCAAGCATGGTTTACAGCTTTTGAAGAAGATTTAAAAAATGACAAACTCCTGTTCAAAGATTATGTGTTATTCTATACAACTTTTTTCTTAGGAGATAGAAAATCTGAAAGCTACGCTTTGCAATGGAAACATATTGATTTCAAAAATCAACAAATTCAATTGGTTCAAGCCTTAGATCGATATAAAAATCAAAAGTCAACTAAAGGGAATAAAAAGACGATTTTTTCGATTCCACAAGAACTTACCGACTTGTTAAATTCTTGGAAGAAGCAACAAAAATCTGAACTGGCTTCATTTAACATCATGCAAACTCCTGAACAGTATGTTTTTACGTATATTGATACAAAGGGAAATGTAAACAGTTGTCTCCATGCTGATTATCTTAACAACAAGATGAAATCTGTTAAGCGTCGTCATCCAGAACTCGCACATGCAACCCCTCATAAATTACGACATACAGGAGCTACACTCGCTAAACAGGCTGGAACCTCTATGGAAGCTATTTCTGAAGCACTCACTCATAGTGATACGATTACAACTAAGACTTATGTGAATACTTCAAACGTAATCCCAATGGCTGTTGGAGAAATTGCCTTTCGTAATCTTAAAAAGTAATGGTGTGAATTTGTCTTGGTCTTTCATTGGTAGCATTTGTATAGTCCTCTAAAAGATTATGATTTAGTTCTTTTAACAAACTCCTCTTTTGGAATGAACTCTCTTAGTAGTCCATTGAAGTTCTCATTTTAATTTTCATAAAATCATGACCACCCGTCAAACGGGTGGTTTGTA
>NZ_KV807483.1:96083-198221 GCF_001812015.1 Streptococcus sp. HMSC073D05 | reverse complement strand
TTTCGTAATCTTAAAAAGTAATGGTGTGAATTTGGTGTGAAAAGTGGTGTGAATTTTGCTAAAAATCATCAAAAAAACACTCCATGGTGTGAACCATGAAGTGTTTCGAAACGTTGATATAATCGTATTGATTAACGTTTTGAGAATTGTGATGCTTTACGAGCTTTCTTAAGACCTGGTTTCTTACGTTCAACTTTACGTGAGTCACGTGTAAGAAGTCCTGCGCGTTTCAATGAATCGCGGAAGTCTGGGTCTACTTGAAGAAGGGCACGAGCGATACCGTGACGGATAGCTCCTGCTTGACCAGCGTAACCACCACCTACAACGTTAACGAAAACGTCGTATGAACCTGCAGTTGAAGTAACTGCGAATGGTTGGTTGATTACAAGACGAAGGTCAGCGTGTGGGATGTACTCTTCAACATCTTTTTTGTTAACAGTGATTTTACCAGTTCCTGGAACAAGGCGAACGCGTGCAACAGCGTTTTTACGACGTCCAGTACCTGCATATTGTGCTTGTGACATACTTTATTGTTCCTTTCCTTAGATAAGTCCTGAAATATCAAGAACTTCTGGTTGTTGTGCAGCGTGAGTGTGCTCAGCTCCAACGAATACTTTCAATTTCATACCTTGAGCGCGGCCAAGAGTATTGTGTGGAAGCATACCTTTAACTGATTTCTCGATTAAACGAACTGCATTTTTAGAACGAAGTTCACCAGCAGAGATTGATTTCAATCCACCTGGGTGGTTTGAGTGAGTGTAGTAGATCTTATCAGTTGCTTTTTTACCAGTCAATTTAACTTTTTCAGCATTGATAACGATTACGAAGTCACCTGTATCAGTGTGAGGTGTGAATGTTGGTTTGTTTTTTCCGCGAAGCACGCTAGCAACAACTGCTGAAAGGCGTCCAAGAGGTACATCAGTTGCGTCAACAACGTACCATTTGCGTTCTACTTGGCCTGGTTTAGCCATGAATGTAGTTTTGTTCATGATTTCTCCTATATGAATGTCGTTTTTGTTTACAGGGCGGATGTTCCGGTCCGCAAGTTATTTGAAAGGTTCCGGGGCCTTACAAATGGGGTAAACAATACCGCCTACTATTGTATCAAAATTCTAAGATAAAAGTCAACCGATTTGGAAAATTATTTGCGATTTTCTTTTCCAATGACAAATCCGATCAAGGAATTTGGGCCGACGTGGGCTGAAATGACTGGTCCAAGGGGCATCACGAGGACTTCATCGATCCCTTCAAGCGCAAGCATTTCTTTCTTCAGTGCTTCTGCTCCTTCTAGATCATTGGTATAAGAAACCAAGGCTGTGCTTTCACCGATATCTGCTTTGATCAGCTCTAGTAATTCTCGGACAGCTTTTTTGCGTCCCCGAACCTTGCTGATGGGCACTAATTTCCCTTCCGCATCAATCCAGAGAATGGGTTTGATGCTGGCCAAACTTCCCATGATCGCGGCACTTTTTGAGAGACGCCCTCCACGCATGAGGTGGTAGAGATCATCGACGAGGAAATAAGTCCGCAGTTTTGGCGCTAGGTCCATGATTTCTTCTTTGGCTTCTGCTAATGAACGGCCCGCATCACGCGCAGCTACTGCCCGCATGACCAGATATCCCTCTCCAATCCCAGCAGCCTTCGGATCGACAATCTCGATCACTGCTTCCGGGTAGTCTTCTAAAACCAGGTCTCGTGCCATGACTGCACTCTGGTAGGTCCCAGATAAGACTGATGAAAAGGCCACATAGAGCACGGCTTTCCCTTCTTTGGCAAATTGTTCAAAGGTTTCCTGAAATTGGCCCACATTGACCTGACTGGTTGTCGGTTTGGCCCCATTTTTCATAGCTTCTAAAAGCTCTGGGCTGGTCAATTGACCTTGGCCAACTGTCTGGTAAACCGTCCCATCTAACTCAATGGTTAAGCCAAGAATGGTCACCTGATGTTCCTTGGCCCAGTTCTGATCTAAATCTGCGGTCGAATCGGTTAAAATAGCAAATGTCATTACTTGTCTCCCATCATTTCTTGTAATTGTCGCAATACTTCGTGATCGAGCGGTCGCATAGGTGGTTTTTGATCGTTGACCACTAGCTGCGCCTGATTAAGGTTTCCTTTGACGACTGCGACCCGTTTTTCTAACTCTCTGGCAGATACCCGAAGAGCTCCTTGAGCAAAGACGGTCCATTGTTCATTTAAGTCACTGGTTGCGACCGATACTTGGTGGAGGGGCGTGTTAAGCTCTGCAGCCAAGCGCTCGATATAGTCATCTGCCGTCTCATCCTCACCGGTAAAGACCACCTGAACATTGAACTCCTCATAGGTCTGCCGCACTCCTGGCATATACTGGGCATCAAAGACACAGATGACTTCGATTCCTTCAAAGCTAGCATAGTGACTCAGTTTTTGCAGGAGGATATTGCGAGCTGCATCGAGCTCACTTTTTTGAAAGAGCTGGCGAGTCTCCTGCCAAAAGGCAATCATATTATAGCCGTCAACCAATAAGATTTTTCGTTTCATATCATTGCCTTTCTAGGATTATAGTCGGTTGCGAAAGACCTCATACATAAGAATAGCTGCTGCCACGCTGGCATTGAGGCTTTGCACATGACCATTCATGGGAATGGTGATCATCTCATCGACTTGCTTTTTGATGTTGGCTGAGATCCCTTTTCCTTCATTGCCAATGATCAAGGCTAACTTGCCAGCCGTATTCCACTGGTGCGATGGCGTGCCGTTCATGTCGGTTCCAAAGATCCAGAAGCCCTCTTCCTTTAGCTTGTCTAAGGTTTGGCTAAGATTGGTCACACGCGCAATGGGAATGTGTTCCACTGCTCCGGTAGAAGTTTTTGACACCACTGGGGTCACCCCAACCGCTCGGTGCTTAGGAATGATGACTCCTGAGACATTGGTCGCATCAGCTGTCCGCAAGATAGATCCAAGATTGTGCGGATCTGTTAAGCCATCGAGAATCAATAAAAGCGGGTTCTCTTCTTGGGCTGTCTGTTTCAGAATCGCTGCCAAGTCGGTGTAAGCAAAGGCTGCCACTCGAAGAACAAAGCCTTGGTGAACAGCTCCTTCTGTCATTTCCTGCAGGGTTTTCTTTGGCGTCCAAGAAATCGACACTTTTTTCTCAGCTGCTAAGGCCTTGATCTTGTCGACATTTTTCCCTCGGAGATCTTCTTGAATATATAATTTATTGCCTGTGTTGGCTTGTAAAGCCTCGGTGACTGCGTGGACACCGTATACGATATCGTTATTTTCCATAGAACTAGTATACCACAAGAAAGGAGGAAGAGGCCAATTCATGATATAATGAAATCAAATCTATCTCAATGAACAAACATAACTAGAAAGGAAGCCATGCCTCTTTTTCAACGAACCATCAAGCTCACCTTGGCCACCTGTTTAGCAGCTACCCTTGCTTATGCTCTGGGCTTGACCTATGCCATCTCAGCTGGCGTCATTGCCATCTTGAGTATCTCTGATACGCGTCGCAGTACCATCAAGCAGGCCTACCAGCGCTTTATGTCAACCTTGCTAGCCCTTGCTATCGGAAGTCTCGCCTTTTCCTTTTTAGGATTTAACCTTTGGGCACTGGGAGTTTTTATCGCTCTCTATGTTCCTGGTGCCTTTCTATTGGGTTGGCAGATCGGTATCACCCCTAGTACGGTGTTGGTTACCCACCTCTTGATTGAGCAGTCTACCTCCTGGGGGCTCTTGCTCAATGAACTTGCTCTCTTTTTAATTGGGACCAGCTTTGCCTTGCTGGCCAATCTCTATATGCCTTCTAATCAGGGAGCGATCGATCATTACCATGATGTTGTTGAAGACCAACTAAAGAAGATCCTTGGTCGTTTTGCGGAATTACTTGGTAAAGGGGATGGTCGCAATGATGCTCGCTTGATTAAGGAGTTGGATGGTATCCTAAAGGATGCTTTGAAGCTAGTTTATCTGGACCATTCCAACCACCTCTTTCACCAAACCAACTACCATATTCACTACTTCGAAATGCGCAAGCGGCAAAACGATATTCTGCGAGATATGGCAGAAAACGTCAATCGCTGTCAGTTAGCGGCGAGTGAAAGCATAATCCTGGCACAACTATTTAAGAAGACGGCTCAACAGTTAAGCCAGGAAAATCCTGCCCAAGATCTTCTAGATGATATTAGTCATTATTTGGCGATCTTCCGCGAACGCCCTCTTCCCAAGACCCGTGAAGAATTCGAAACACGCGCCACCTTGCTCCAACTCTTAAGAGACTTAGAAACTTTTATCCAAATCAAGGTTGATTTTTACCAACAATTTCATAAGGAAACAGAATAGACAGAGAAGCCCTTGCAAGATGCAAAGGCTTCTTTATTAGGGTAATCGTTGTAAACGCTTTCCTAAAATGGTATACTAGAACTGGAAAATAACTTTTTTTAAGGAGGGTCTTCTATATGAAGTCTTCATATAAGAAACATTTGTACACTACGACACTCAGTCTCTCAGCGGCTGTCTTGCTTTCCGTTATCGGTCATGGCCAAGCTTCAGCCGATAGCTTAGAAACTCCTCAAACGGAACCAAGCACGGTCCTTGAAGCGACACCTGCTACTGAGCAACCTGTGACAGCCGAGACGACTAGTCCCGCTACAGCCACAGAAGTAACTCCTGCTAGTCCTGCAGAAAGAGCAGCGACTTCTGATGGGACTTCTACTACAGAAGTTGCTCCAACCGCTAGTCCAAGCACTACCCGTGCTACAACAACCGCTGACCAAGCGACTCGATTGGCGGATAGCACCATTTATCTCTCTGAAAAGAGTACGATTGATGACAAAGTCCAAGAAAAAGCTCAAGCTGCTGGCAAGATCAGCTGGACCTTAGACAATAAACCTCTCTCTGAGTGGAAAACCTGGGATATGGAGACAGGAACACTGAGCAAGGATCCATTCCTCACTATCACAGAGACCGCAAACGGCAATGATCTGGATCTCCACATTGACGTGCAGGATCTCTTTGGTGAAGATCTCAGTCTTCGTAGCCCAAATAATATTCGCCGGACTTATCGCAACTACATCGGCAACCATGAACTAGTCGGAACCAATGCAGACTTGGGTGTGACCATCAATAAAACCCTTGTTTTTCGACCTTACCAAGACTACCATACGCATGAAGAAATGCTAGCTGCTATCGAAAAATCCAAGGAAGAAGCGAAACCCGATCGTTTAGTGCAGCTGGAAACCCTTGGCAAGAGTGCCCAAGGCCGGGATATGAAGATGGGGATCGTGAGCAAGGACCAAGCCAGCATCGATCACTACCTCTCTAGCACCAATCCTACAGCCTTGACTAAGCCAAGCGAAATGCTGGCCGCACTAAAAGACAAGACCTTGGATTACAAATTACCTGTCTTAGTCCACAACACCCACGCGGATGAACAGCCTGGAATTGATATCATCACTGGCCTCTTTCATACCTTTGCTACCAAGGAAAAAGTGACCTTTAACACTACAGATGAAGCTGGAAATGCTAAAACTGTAACGCTAGATATTCCAACCTTGCTCAATAAATTCATCTTCTTATTTGACTTCACGGAAAACCCAGATGGGGATGCTCTCAACCTGCGGGCCCTAGCAAACGGGCTCGATCCAAACCGGGATGCCAGCTACCAAACCAACCCTGAAGTTCGCACGGTTATCCAAATGATCAACAAATGGAATCCGATCGCTCTCTACGACTTACACGGTTTTGTCAAAGAATTCTTAATCGAACCTGCAACGCCACCACATGATCCGAACTTCGAATACGATCTTCTGTCAGACCTGATGCTAGAAAATGCCCATCATATGGGACGGGCAGGAGTTGCCAATTCTAAATACAATAGTTACATCATTCCAAAACTGGATTGGGGCGATGGCTGGGATGACTCCTTCTCTGGCTATACAGGGGTATATGCTGTCTACCATGGTATCTTAGGCCATACCATTGAAATTCCAGAAGGAAATGAAGAATCCTACAAAGCAGGTCGCAATGCTGTTCTAGGAGGGATTGACTTCCTCAACCAAGATCCGGACCGTCTCCTTGAGATGCGTCTCAACTTCTACCTGCGCGGTCTCAATAAAACCGAAGATCCAAAAGCTGAAAATGAACTGGTCGGCCCAAATGGAGAAATCGTTGGACGTGTGAAAAATGGTCGTCCGAAATTCTTCCCAGACTACTACGTCATCCCAATGAGCCTCGACAAAGACAACGATGCCCAAGAAGCCTTCAATATGATCGACTACTTCAAACGCAATGGTGTCCTCGTCAAGGAACTCAAAGAAGATATTGGCAACTATAAAAAGGGGGACTTAGTCATTGACATGGCCCAAGCCAAACGTGGCTATGCCAACCACATTCTCTACAAGGGCTCCAACGAATCTGCCTGGGCTGCTATGTACGCAGAGTTGCTAGTCAACTTCCCAGATATGAGAGGGTTCAAGTCCGAACCTGTCTTTGCGGACGGTCTTTTCAATGGAAAATTAGGAGAAGTTACTACCACCCGCGCGACTCGTACCTCTGAGATCGATCCAAAAGCTCCTTACTATGTGATCGCAAATACCTCAGCCAGTGCCGTTAAAGCTGTTAACCAGGCCATCGCGCAAGGAAAATCCGTCTACCTAACAGACGATGGCTACATCGTTGACCGCGATACCTTTGCTTCTCTCCTGCCAAACTATGCCATTTATGGGGATGCCCTCTACAAGGTGCCAAGCGGACCAACCTTGAAACCGATGAAGGTCTACTCTCCGAACTACCACTATAATTGGGCTGGAGTAGATGCGCCTGCTCATACTAGTCTGGTCCTTGAAAAATTAGGCTTCCAAATCGTCAATACGCCAGAAGAAGCGGATGTTGTTATTTTGGAAAGCAACCGCTTTGATGCTTCCATTTTTGGCAAGAAACCAACCCTTGTCATTGGTGGGGAAGCCATGCAAAAATTGGAAAAATTGGGAGTTCTTACAGGATTTGACGCTGAAAAATTAAAAGGCGGTAGTGACTACGAAGGCTTGATGAAAGCGATCATTGATGACCAGGATCCATTGACCAGCGGATACAAGAAGAATACCCTCTTCTACTCCAACTCAGGAAACTGGATTGAAAAGGTTCCAGAGCATTTCAAGACCTTGATGAGCATCGCTCCGAGTGATTATTATATTGCAGGTTGGTGGCCACATAATGATGTGCTAGCCAACAAAGTCATGGCCATCTCTGGAGAACTGATGGGACAACCTCTCTTTGTCTATGCAGGAAATCCAACCAACCGTCAACACCCTGTCCACTTCTTCCGCTGGGTAACCAATGCGATCTTTGGCAGCAAGTTAGCAAGCTTGATGGATTACGTTCCAGCTAAAGAACCAGATCAAGTGGTGGTTCCAATTCATAACCAAACAACCAATCCACAGCCAATCTTAGCCAAGAAGGATACTCCTAAAGTCCTCCTTCCACAAAAAGAAATGACAACTAAAAATGAAGAAAGTGTGCAAGCCTTGACTTACCAAGTAGGACAAAGCTTCCAAGAAAGTCCAGCCAAGGCACAATTGCCAAAAACTGGAGAAGACACAACTGCGCACTTCATTCTTTCAGGCTTCTTGCTAGCCGTTAGCGGAGGCTTCCTCCTCTTGAAAAAGAAAGAAGTTGAGTAAGTTCCAGGTTTAGACTTGGATGACATGAAAAGAACCTTTGCAGATGCGAAGGTTCTTTTTGGATCTAAACTATCTTTCAAAACTTTCCTTAGGTGAGTACGGACGTCAGCGAACTTCTTCGAAGTTCCATGACTTAGTTTTGAGCCTAAGGTCTCAAAACTCCCGAGTGTTTGAAACAATAATGTTTCAAACACTTTTCTCACAGCGGAAAGTTTCAGTTTATACTTGATTGATTCTAAAGTATAGAAAACTTTTATTAATTTCTCCAGAATATTTAATGAAAATACTATTCTACATTAAATCCTAATACTGATGCAAAGTTTCTCCTTATTCCACCAATTCCAACACAACAGTTTGGTAAGGGGTCAATTCGAGCACTTGGTCTCCTTCTTGGAATAATCCTGCTGTATTATTTAAAACGACCGTTTTAATCGGAGCTGGCAACTCCAAGGTGGCCTGGCGATTTTGGAAATTGCTGATCACCAAGAGACGCTTGTCCCCACGGCGTTCAAAGGCGATGATGTTTTCACGGTCCCGATACGCTGGAATCATATCTCCAAACCGAATGGTATTTCCATAAAGGGGATGGCGATACAAGGCTGTCAGCTGACGGTAATAATTCAAGATGGAATTTGGATCCTTTTCCTGGTCTTCCACATTGATGGCAACATCTGGTTTGGGACTGATCAACCAGGCTGTTCCATCGCTAAAGCCCAGACCTGGCTCTGCTGACCACTGCATGGGTGTCCGTGCATTGTCCCGGCTGTAGTTGGCAATTGCTGCCAAGGCTTCTTCCTCGCTCAAGCCAGCTTCTTTCGCCACATGGTAGCCATTGATGGTCGCGATATCATCAAAGTCCTCCACCGATTCAAATACTTGGTTTTCCATCCCAATTTCTTGGCCTTGGTAGATAAACGGAATTCCCTTACGCAAGATTTGAATGGTTCCCAGAGCTTTTTTACTGGTATCGTTGACTGGACCTTCCGCAATATAATGGGACACCCCTCGAGGTTCGTCGTGGTTTTCGATGATGGTCGAGAGAACACCAATCCTATCTGCGCGCTCATGCGCTTGGAAAATACTTTCCTTAAGTTCTTCCGCTGTTGGAAGAGTATGGTCAAACCAGCCCTTTCCTTCCTGCCCTAAGCAGGTTTGCTTGAAGTCAAAGATAGAAGAAAAGACACCGTCTTTTCCAATGAAGAAATGCAATTCTTCGTCGGTTTCATTGAACACTTCCCCAACTGTGAAGGCATTGTACTTGGCGAAGGTTCGCTCATTTAACTCTTGCAAGAAAGGTTCAATCGATTGGGCATTCACTAGAGACTCCAGTACTGGGACCAAGCCATTTTCGCGATCAGACGGAAGCGAACGCCATTCTAGATCTTTTTTGATATTGATAATAGCATCGATCCTAAAGCCCGCAATTCCCTTGTCCAACCACCAGTTGATCATCTTGTAAATTTCTTCGCGCAAGACAGGATTTTGCCAATTAAGGTCTGGCTGATCCTTGTGATAAGAATGGAGATAGTATTTGTTGGTGCCAGGAACTGGTTCCCAGACACTGCCTCCAAAGTAACTTTCCCAGTTGTTGGGTTCCTTGTCACTTTCGATGAAATAAAAGTAATCTGCATAAGGGCCATCTGGATCTGATAGAGCTTTTTGGAACCACTCGTGATGACTGGAGCAGTGGTTAACCACCAAGTCCATAATGATAGAAATGCCCCGCTTCTTACCTTCAGCAATTAGCTCCTCCATATCTTCCATAGTTCCAAAAATAGGATCAATGGCATAGTAGTCTGAAATATCATAGCCCTGGTCAATAAACGGACTCTTGTAAATAGGCGATAACCAGAGAATGTCAATTCCTAAGTTTTGAAGGTAATCGAGTTTCTTCGTGATTCCTTTCAAATCCCCAACGCCATCACCATTGCTATCTTTAAAGCTTTTTGGGTAAATCTGGTAAGCGACCTTCCCCTTCCACCAATCTTTTTCCATGTCTTGTCTCCTTAAATGAAAGAGACCGAGACAAATCATCTCAGTCTCCATAGTGTCAGTAGGTATTAGTATACTGTTTTTTCAGTTTCTTTATCGAAGAAGTGAGCTTTGTTCAAGTCAAATCCAAGTTCGATGGTTTCACCAGTTCCAAGGTAGTCACGCGCATCTACTTTTGCGATAAATTCGTTGTCACCAACTTGGCAGTACAAGTGAGATTCAGAACCGAGCAACTCAGACACTGAGATGGTTGCTTTCACGACTGATTCTGGGAAAGTTTCAAGGAAAGCAGCTTCTGTATTCACGTCTTCTGGACGGATACCAAAGATCAATTCTTTACCATCATAGCCTTTTTCTTTCAAGACTTTCAAAGCACCTTCTGGAACTTTCAAATTCAATCCATTGGCAACGATGTGTCCACCTTCCAACTTCACGTTAATGAAGTTCATGGCAGGGCTTCCGATGAATCCAGCTACGAATTTATTCACAGGGTTCTTATACACTTCTTGCGGAGTACCGATTTGTTCTACACGTCCGATAGTACCTGTACCAGCTGGGTTTTTAGTAGCAGACATAATAACGATACGGTCAGCCAATGTCATCGCTTCTGTTTGGTCGTGGGTTACGTAGATTGTTGTAGCTCCGATACGACGGTGGATTTTCGCAATTTCAGCACGCATGGATACACGAAGTTTAGCATCCAAGTTTGACAAAGGTTCGTCCATCAAGAACACTTTTGCATCACGGACAATGGCACGACCCATGGCCACACGTTGACGTTGACCACCAGAAAGGTCAGCTGGTTTACGATCCAAGAATTCTTTCAAGCCAAGGATTTCAGCTGCTTCTTGTACACGTTTGTCGATATCTTCCTTGCTGTATTTACGCAATTTCAAACCAAAGGCCATGTTATCGTACACAGTCATGTGTGGGTAAAGAGCGTAGTTTTGGAATACCATGGCGATATCACGGTCTTTAGGTGCCACGTTGTTTACAACAGTGCCATCGATCGAACATTCACCTTCTGTGATGTCTTCAAGACCAGCGATCATACGAAGAGTCGTTGATTTACCACATCCTGAAGGACCTACGAAAACGATAAATTCTTTGTCTTTGATGTCCAAGTTGAAGTCTTCAACTGAGTAATGTTCGCTATTTGGATATTTTTTATAAATGTGACTAAGATTCAATTCTACCATGATGGTACTCCTTTGATTTTTATAGTTCTATTGTAAATGAAAACGTTTTACAAATCTATGGCAAGTCTCACAAAAAAGAAAAAGAGTTTTGTGCAAGTTGCACAAAACTCTGGATTGATTCCGTTTAAATCACATCTTGTAAAACTAAATGATAGCACAGGGCTAGATCTGTCAGATTTTTCAACTGAAGACCCGTCAACTCCTCCCACTTGTCAATCTTATATTGGAGCGAATTGCGGTGGAGATAGAGTTGCTGGGCGGCCTTGGTGACGACTGCCCCATTGTCCCAAAGAGCAACAATGATGTCTTGCAATTGATCTTGACTTTCAATCAACTGATGCAAGCTTGCCTTGATTGGAGTGAGATCTAAATCTGCCTGCTCGATTCCCCATAGATAGAGTTGAGAAAAGCGATAGACACCTTGATGGCCTTCTCGAATCCAGGCTCGAAAGACCGCCCGTTCTGCTCGGATGACCGGAGACACTTTCCCGTCTTTAGACTCGGTCCATACTTGCCCGACCAAGATAGATAAACGAATATTGAAGTCATACTCCATGGCAGAGACGGTATCTTTTAAGATATCGGCCACAGGTAAAGACTGGTCTTGGTCCAGAATGAGCACATAATCTTGTCCGCTCAGTTGCAAGGTTGCTCGGAAGTTGGGCAAAAGTGTCTGCATCATCTCTAGCCAAGAAGCCGTCCCTTCCGCTGTCGAATGCGAAATGTGGCAATAGACAAGCTGCATTTTTTTGATGACTTGAGGGGCTTCTCCCTTTCCATCGATCAGGTACTGGTACCAAGGATTAGGGGCAACCTCTTCTTCACCGCCCAACCAGGAAATCAATTGTTTTTCTCGTTCGGTTAGCTCTTCTTCCTTCAGCAGCAACCATTGATGAGCCTGAAGGGGAATGGCTACATAACCAGCTGGTGGATTGGCTTGATCCGTCACCTCTGCATGAGGAAACCACTCTCTGATATTTTTCACTGCTTTCTTCCTTCTTCTACTTGCTGGATGCACCAGTCAATCAGCTCTTCTAGCCGAGAGAGCTCCCCCGTCATATGGAGATAGCCCATGACAGCCTCAAAGCCCGTCGACATCCGATAGGTCACGACATCCGCATTTTTGGCCTTGGTATGGCTATTGGTATTGCGACCGCGCTTGTAGATCTCCAACTCTTTTTCTGTCAGAATTTCTTGCTCCAGCATGCTTTCAATCAAGCTAGCCTGAGCTCTAGCAGAGACGTAGCAGGTTGCAGTCTGGTGAAGCTTATTGGGCTTGGTCATCCCTTGAAAAATTAGGTGCCTGCGAATATACATGGAATAGACCGCATCCCCTTCAAAGGCAAGGGCGATCCCATTGATTAGATTGACATCAATCACGTGTCCACCTTACACCTTCTTTTGTATCCAAGAGCTTGATTCCTTGCGCAGCCAATTCATCGCGAATCGCATCTGCTCGCGCAAAATCTTTCTTAGCCCGTGCTTCCTGACGTTCAGCGATCAAGGCTTCAATATCCGCATCCAAAACTTCTTCAACAAAGACCACTCCAAAGACTTCTAACATCTTTGCCAAGGCATCTTTGACGTCTTGGTCGTAGTGACCTGAGTTGATCCATTTAGCCAATTCAAAGACGACAGTGATTCCGTTTGCGGCATTGATATCTTCATCCATAGCCGCAATAAACTTGTCCACAAAGTTTTGTAAGTCTGCTGGATCCACTTCTCCGGCGAAAGGTTGCTCATAGGTATTTTTCAAATACTTAAGGTTGGTCTCCGCATCGCGTACCGCTTTTTCTGTGAAGTTAATGGGCTTGCGGTAGTGCTGGGTCGCAAAGAAGAAGCGAAGCACTTGGCCATCAATGGTCTTGAGTGCATCATGCACAGTGATAAAGTTGCCCAAAGACTTGGACATCTTGACATTGTCAATATTGACAAAGCCATTGTGCATCCAGTAGTTGGCAAAGGTTTGACCAGTTTTAGCCTCTGACTGGGCAATTTCATTGGTATGGTGCGGAAACTCAAGGTCAGCTCCACCACCGTGGATATCAATGGTATCGCCTAAAATCCCCGTTGACATGACCGAACACTCAATGTGCCAACCCGGACGACCAGGTCCCCAAGGGCTTTCCCAAGAAACTTCACCTGGTTTGGCAGCTTTCCAGAGGGCAAAATCGACTGGATTTTCCTTGCGGGCTGTTTCTTCATCTGTCCGACCAGAAGCTCCTAGCTCTAGGTCTTCCAAAGTTTTATTGGCTAACTTAGCATAGTTATGGGATTTTTCCACACGGAAATAGACATCGCCTTGGCTCTCATAGGCATAGCCTTTTTCGATCAAGTCGGTAACAAAGCGAATGATGTCATCCATAAACTCAACCACACGAGGGTGGCGGGTTGCAGGCTTGACCCCAAGAGCCGTCACATCTTCACGAAAGGCTGCGATGTACTTATCCGCCACTTCCTGAGGAGTAATGCCTTCTTCCTTGGCACGGTTGATGATCTTATCATCCACATCGGTAAAGTTGGAAATATAGGCAACTTCGTAGCCACGATACTCAAAGTAGCGACGAATCGTGTCAAAGGCTACCGTTGAACGGGCATTCCCAACGTGGATATAGTTGTAAACCGTTGGCCCACAAACATACATGCGGACCTTCCCTTCCTCGATGGGGACAAATTCTCGCAAATCACGAGACATGGTATCATAAATTTTTAACACGCTTCATTTCCTTTCTGTTTCTACTCTTTTGGCTTCAAATAAACCACCTGAGTCTGTTTGACAAAGCCAATCTTTTCATACAAACGTTTGGCACCTACATTGCTGTCTTCCACGGCAATCTGAAACTCCTTGTCATTTTGTTCAATGAGTTGGTTGACGAGAGATTTTGCCAAATAGCTTCCATAGCCTTGCCCACGATAGACTTCAGCAATCGCAAGTCCATAAAGGTAATTGTATTTTCCAGACACATCGACCGTACAAACACCAATCACTTGACCTTCTTTGAGTAATATGTACAGCAGACTATCAGGATCCTTCAAGGCCTCCGAAATGTATCTGTGGCTCACTTCTGGTGCTTCCACTTCATCTGAAAAGGTTTGGTGGTGGAGCTGGGCAATGGCTTCAAGATAAGAAGGTTCTGCCAAGAGCACATCGACATCCGAACGGGAATCTAATGCATAAGCGGTTCGATCACGTCCTAACCAGGTTTCTGTTTCGTCATCCTCAACCAGTCCCCAATTGCTGGCAAAATCAGGATGATTCTCTAGAAAAATACGCTCTGTCTGAAAAGTCACAGACTCAATTGGATAAGATGCCGTTTCTTTCTCAAAACTTCCATACAAAGCACGCGCAATTCCCTGCCGACGGTGATTAGGGTGGACCAGGATCGCTACTTCCACATCTTGGTCATCTGCATAGACGGTTAATAGGCCAACAAGTTCACCTTTTTCGTAATAAAGGAAAAAGGCGGGCATATAGGGATCAAAATTGAGCATATTGGAGAGATAAGGATCCCGAAACGTTCCGTCATAGTTCTGACAGATGGCAATAAGGGCCTTTGCTTGCAGTAGTTGGTGGTCATTCAATGTATTGGTTGATTGAATCACGTAGCGATCTCCTTACAAGCTCGAAGACCGATGGCTAGCTTCCTTAGCATGCTCCAGCTTGTTCATGTAGTATTCCCGTTTTTCTTCTTCTTGGTGAATAACCGGTTCGTCTTTTCGACCGTGCACCCGCACGATCTTGGCAGGAACACCGACAACGGTCACATCACTTGGTACATCTGAGACCACGACAGCTCCTGCTCCGACTTTGGCCTTGGCTCCGATTTCCACTGGGCCGATGACTTGGGCATGAGCGGAGACTAAGGCTCCTTCACGTACCGTGGGATGGCGTTTGCCGACATCCTTTCCTGTTCCCCCAAGGGTCACCCCGTGGTAGAGCATAACGCCTTTTTCAACAATGGCTGTTTCCCCGATAACGAGGCCCGCTCCATGGTCGATAAAGACACCAGAAGCAATGGTCGCACCTGGATGGATCTCAATCTGGGTCCAAAAACGCCAGAATTGGCTGTGCATCCGCGCCAAGAGCTTAAAACCATGGTTCCACAAAAAGTGGGAAACACGGTGAGCTGCCAGTGCTTTGACTCCCGGATAGGTCAAAAGGACCTCCAGCGAGGTACGCGCTGCTGGGTCATTTTCTTTTACAATATTGATGGTTTCACGCCACCATCCCATACCGTGCTCCTCCTTTTCTAATGCTTATTCTGAATCTTTTTGTGTAATGGTAAAGTCTTTTTTAGGTTTGTGGTCTTTATTGTGGTGACGAGGACGATCGCCATGACGAGGACCCTTTTCACCTTTTTCTTCTGAATGTTCAGGTTTTGGCGGACGTGGCAATAGTGCCTTCATAGAAGCATCGACACGACCTTTTTCGTCAATCTTGATAATCTTAACATCCACTTCATCGCCAATCGCTACCAAGTCTTCGACACGGTTGGTGCGCGTCCAAGCCATTTCAGAGATATGAACGAGGGCATCCGTCTTGTCAAAGAGGTTGACAAAGGCTCCGAATTTCTCGATCCGCACCACTTTGGCATGGTAGACTTCATCCACTTTGGCTTCACGAACCAAACCAGCAATGATTTCCTTGGCACGGTTAATCGCATCTTGGTCGCTCGAATAGATCGATACGTTCCCTTCTTCGTCGATATCAATCTTAACACCTGTTTCAGCGATGATCTTATCGATGGTTTCTCCACCCTTACCGATGACAATCTTGATCTTGTCGACATCAATCTTGATGGTATCAATTTTTGGAGCAGTTGGTGCCAATTCTGGACGCACTTCTGGAATCGTTGCTTCAATCACATCAAGGATTTCAAAACGAGCTTTCTTGGCTTGGGCAAGCGCTTCTGTCAAGATTTCTGCAGTAATCCCTTGGATCTTGATATCCATTTGAAGGGCTGTGATCCCGTCACGAGTTCCAGCAACCTTGAAGTCCATATCTCCAAAGTGGTCTTCCAAACCTTGGATATCGGTCAATACTGTATAGTTATTTCCATCTGAGATCAGACCCATGGCAATACCAGCTACTGGGGCCTTGATTGGCACACCACCAGCCATAAGGGCAAGTGTTCCCGCACAGATAGAGGCTTGAGATGAAGAACCATTTGATTCCAATACTTCTGCTACCAAACGGATGGCATATGGGAATTCTTCCAAGCTTGGCAATACTTGAGCAAGGGCACGCTCACCAAGAGCACCGTGACCAATTTCACGACGACCAGGCGCACCATAACGACCTGTTTCACCAACCGAGTATTGAGGGAAGTTATAGTGGTGCATAAAGCGTTTCTTGTACTCAGGATCCAAACCATCGATGATTTGCGTTTCACCCATTGGTGCCAAGGTCAAGACAGAAAGGGCTTGCGTTTGTCCACGTGTAAAGAGTCCAGAACCGTGTACGCGAGGAAGGTAGTCGACTTGTGCATCCAAAGGACGAATTTCATCGACCTTACGACCATCCGGACGAACCTTGTCTTCTGTAATCAAACGGCGCACTTCTGCGTGTTCCATTTGTTCCAAGATTTCAGCCACGTCCCGCATGATGCGGTCAAATTCTTCGTGGTCGGCATATTTTTCTTCGTAAACTGCTGTGACTTGGTCTTTGACTGCTTGAGTTGCAGCTTCACGCGCCAATTTTTCTTCAACTTGAACCGCTTTTTGAAGGTCACTGTTGTAGGCTGCGATGATTTCAGCCTGCAAGTCAGCATCTACATGAAGCAATTCCACTTCTGCTTTTTCTTTCCCAACTGCCGCAACGATTTCTTCTTGGAAGGCAATCAATTCTTTAACGGCTTCGTGCCCTTTAAGAAGAGCTTCCAACATGATTTCTTCTGACAATTCTTTGGCACCAGACTCTACCATGTTGATAGCGTGCTTGGTACCAGCTACTGTCAATTCAAGAAGCGATTGCTCTGCTTGTTCTTGAGTAGGGTTGATGACGATTTCTCCGTCAACATAGCCCACTTGTACCCCAGCGATAGGTCCGTCAAACGGAATATCTGAGATAGACAAGGCCAAGGATGAACCAAACATAGCTGCCATTGGGGCAGATGCATTTTCATCGTAAGAAAGGACTGTGTTGATGACTTGCACTTCGTTACGGAAACCTTCCGCAAACATTGGACGGATCGGACGGTCAATCAAACGCGCTGTCAAAGTCGCATCTGTAGAAGGACGACCTTCCCGTTTCATAAAGCCACCAGGAAATTTCCCAGCCGCATACATTTTTTCTTCGTAGTTGACTTGAAGTGGGAAGAAATCCCCAGTTGCCATCTTCTTAGACATGACAGCTGCCGTCAAGACAGTTGACTCCCCGTAACGCACGACAACAGCGCCATTTGCTTGCTTGGCAACCTGGCCAGTCTCTACGATTAACTCACGACCCGCAAAAGTCGTTTGAAACACTTGTTTTGTCATTGTAATCCCCTTTGGATTGATAAAATTATACGACTTGCCTACAAAGATCAAGATACTAAGGCCGCAAAAAGCAAAGTAAAAATAGGAAACTGGCGAAGTCTTCGATGAAGACAAGACAGTTTATCTTTTTTACACAGCTTTTCGGCCGGGTTCAATTACGCATGATAGCATAGATTGACGCAGTGTGCCACGCACACTAGGAAATCTATCTTTTTCACTAGGGATTTAGCCCGTGTTCAACTATCAAGATACCAAGCCGTTAAGCAACTCAAAGGAAAATAGAAAATCGAACGACGGAGCGAACGCTCCTAGGTAGATTTATCTTTTTCCACAGAGTTGTAGGCGGGTTCAATTACTCAAGATATTTTGGACGGTTCGGCTTGCCGAACATTTCTGTAGAAAAATAGGAAGGTGACGCCACACTCGATGAGTGCTAGGAAGCTGATCTTTTTTCCTAAGAAATGAGGCCAAAATTCAATTACTCAAGATACCCAGGCCACCCATCTCAACGAGATAGGAATTTCGACAGCCCATCTGTATGTTATATCCTCATCTTTGTATCCAAGCACGTATACCTTTTATTTTAACATATTCAAGCCCAAAAGAAAAAGGCTTTAAGGGCCTTTTTCTGCGAATCTTCCAAGAGACCTATATAAAAATTTTAGATCCAGGTATAGCTTCTATTTATTTTTAAGATTTCGCGAATTCAGTGCTGTCGACATAAAAGCGTGTTTTGTGGGTTCCACCCTTGTAATTCTTGTTGTTGCGTTTCAAGACAAAACGTCTGTATGGATCGGAAGTTCCTTGGATGGTCGTTGTCACTTCAACTGAATCTTCATTGATCACCCATTCATCCGGTGAAGGAATTTCCATCGGTGGCATCGCTCCGCCACGACCACCAGATACAATTTCGTAAAAGGCCTTGTCTTTTGTCGAATAGATCCAGCCATCTTTCTTTTCATTTGTTAGTTGGATCAACTGGTCTTGTGACAGACTACGGATAGAGTCCGAGATCTCTTCAGCATTCAATTTATCAATGATATCTTGTAAATTATAGGTTTCTGGCGTGTAGGTATTGAAGTAATCAATGAACATGTCTTGCGAGTAGCCTTCAACTGCACTGTGATCATTGTTCAACTCCAGCAAACGAGTCGGTTGCACCTGAAGTGAATAGGTCAAAGACGCACTGTTTTCAATGATCGAGTAGATATCCGCTTGGTCTGCTTTTGACAAGGTTCCAATGGCTTCTTTATCATGTTCATCTGACTTAGCTTCTTCTGTTTGCTCTTTTTCTTGGGCTTTGTCAGATGATTTTTTGACCGATGAAGCTCCTACCGGACTGTGCTTACGCTCATAGCGTTTTGGAGCGCAAGCTGCTAGGGAAAGCAAGAGGGCTGCAGCTAGTAAATATGTTCCAATTTTTTTCATGTTTGTCTCCTTATTTTTTAGTTCACACGGTAGTACAAATCGTTCCCATTCGTAGCATCACTCTTACTCCAGTAAATGGATTCACTGCCACCTTCTCTTGAAGGAATGAAAAGAATAGGCGTGTCATTCGTTGCCCCAGGCATCCGACTAACTCCGTGTAAATTGCCTTCCTTGAAGTAAAAACCAGAAAATTGAACACCATTGACAGCACTACCATTGACCTTCACAATTCCTTGCGCATCAAACTCAATACTCGTACCGTACTTATTTTTCCAAACTCCCGCTACACTTGAGAAATTTCCAGCTTTTATTTCATCTAGATTCATCTCAGTGCTTGTTTTGGCAGGGGCAGGAGCTGATTCGGCATTTCCATCCACTCGCGTTGTATAGTCAAGGGCAATCCAGCCTTGTCCAGATTCTAATTTGCCCCAGGTATGACCATCCGCATCTATGGTTTCCGTAATGGTATGAGTTCCTTTTGCGATCATTCCTGCAGATGGAGCTGAAGTAGATGGTTCTTTTCGAATACGAAGATCCGACACACTGACTTGCACTTGGAAGCTTTCTGATTTTTTCTCTTCTTCTTTTGCTGTTGATTTGGAATCCCCTGAACCGTCAAAAGTTTTCCAGTCCAGCTTACTGAGGTCCAACTGCTTGGCTGAAATCCCAAGAGCCTTCTCTGCTGTTTGGTCCCCACCAATTTGAATGGTTGCTTTCTTTTCTTCCTTGGCTTCCCCTTTTCCTAGCGAATAAAGGGTCAATTCCCGGTCTGGGCTCACAGATTGCCAAGTGGCGTAGACAATTTGCCCATTATCAAAAAGGTCTAGGCTGGAGCGATAGCCACCAACCGCAGCTGTATAAGCTGTATGGAGCAATTCGGCTTCTTGACCCTTGAGGTAATAGATGGCAGAAACGTATTGTTTTTTTCCAGTGTATTGATTGGACACCAAGAGCTCATCCACACCATCTTTGTTCAAGTCTGTAAAAGCGTATTGGAAGGTTACCGGAGTTCCTAAGCGCTCCAAAGCATCTAGATAGATGCTTTCTTCTGAGCCAGATTTTATCTTACCTAATTCCGCAAACAGGCCTGACTTATCGCCATTTTTAAGAGCTGTATCATACTTAGCATACCGCTCCAAAACCTCTTGATAATACTTTTGACCCGTATCCTTCTTTTCTTTTTTAACCGATGATGACGTTGCTGTCTTTGGTTTACTTTGGCGTTCATAGCGTTTGGGCGTACAAGCCACCAGAGCTAGAACGGACGCACCCGCCAGTAGTGAAATCATAACCTTTTTCATAAAAACCTCCTCATTTCTATCCTAGTATATCAAAAATGGTCAATTTTTCCAGCTCTTTCAAGATTTTCAAACAAGCATTTTCCCCTCTCCCTCTATGTTTCTGTCCTATTTTCTGCTATACTTAAGGAAGAATACCGATCAAAAGGAGAACATTATGGAATTAAAAAAACGTTCTGAATTTCCTGAGAACGAACTCTGGGACCTCACAGCCCTCTACCAAGACCAGGAAGACTTCTTGCGTGCCATTGAAAAAACACGTGAAGAAATCAATGAATTTGTCCGTAACTACAAGGGTAACCTCCACACCTTTGAAGACTTCGAAGCTGCCTTTGCCATCTTTGAACAGATTCAGATTCAACTCAGCCACATTGGTAACTACAGCTTTATGCCCCAAACGACTGACTTTGGCGACGAAGCTTTCGCAGAGATTGCCCAAGCAGGGATGGATTTCGAAACTTGGGCCAGCGTCGAACTTTCCTTCTTTGATGATGCTTTGGTCGAAGCAGATGAAGATGTCCTCGAACGCCTGGGACAACTTCCTCACCTAACTTTTGCCATTCGCCAAGCCAAAATCAAGAAAGCTCACTACTTGGGAGCTGATGTGGAAAAGACCTTGACCAACCTGGGTGAAGTCTTCTACGGACCACAAGACATCTATACCAAGATGCGGGCAGGCGACTTTGAAATGGCTGATTTCGAAGTGGATGGAAAAGTCTACAAAAATAGTTTTGTCACCTATGAAAACTTCTACCAAAACCATGAGAATGCGGAAGTTCGTGAAAAAGCCTTTCGTTCCTTCTCAGAAGGTCTCCGCAAGCACCAAAACACGGCTGCTGCTACCTATCTAGCTCAAGTTAAGTCTGAAAAACTGATCGCAGATATGCGGGGCTACGACTCCGTCTTTGACTATCTCCTAGCTGAGCAGGAAGTGGATCGTGCTATGTTTGATCGTCAGATTGACCTGATTATGAAGGACTTCGCTCCGGTCGCTCAAAAATTCCTCAAACACGTGGCCAAGGTCAACGGCCTTGAGAAAATGACCTTTGCTGATTGGAAGTTGGACTTGGACAGTGCGCTCAACCCAGATGTCACCATTGATGACGCTTATGACTTGGTCATGAAATCCGTGGCACCTCTTGGCGAAGAATATTCTCGCGAAATTGCCCGCTACCAAACCGAACGTTGGGTCGACTTTGCTGCTAATGAAGGCAAGGATTCCGGTGGTTATGCAGCCGATCCTTACCGTGTCCATCCTTATGTCCTGATGAGCTGGACAGGACGGATGAGCGATGTTTATACCCTGATCCATGAGATCGGACATTCTGGTCAATTCATCTTCTCAGACAACAACCAAAGCTACTTCAACGCCCACATGTCGACCTACTATGTGGAAGCTCCTTCTACCTTTAACGAGCTCCTCCTTAGCGACTACTTGGAACACCAGTTTGACGATCCTCGTCAAAAACGCTTTGCCCTAGCTCACCGTTTGACAGACACCTACTTCCACAACTTCATCACCCACTTGTTGGAAGCAGCCTTCCAACGCAAGGTCTACACCTTGATCGAAGAAGGTGGCACCTTCGGCGCTAGCAAGCTCAACAGCATCATGAAGGAAGTCTTAACCGAATTCTGGGGAGACGCTGTTGAAATCGATGACGATGCAGCATTGACCTGGATGCGTCAAAGCCACTACTACATGGGGCTTTACAGCTATACCTACTCAGCTGGCTTGGTTATCTCAACAGCGGGATACCTACATTTGAAGAACTCCGAAAACGGAGCCAAAGATTGGCTAGACCTCCTTAAATCAGGTGGCAGCAAGACCCCACTTGAGTCAGCTATGATCATCGGAGCAGATATCTCAACTGACAAACCACTCCGCGATACCATCCAATTCCTTTCAGACACTGTCGATCAAATTATTGCCTACAGTGCAGAATTGGGAGAATAAGAGGATAAGAAAAAATATTTAATAATAAAGTTGACCTTTTGAATATACTATATACGATATGTTATTATTGATTTAATATTTACAGAAGATGATGGGAGAATATTATGCCAGTTACTAGTGAAAAATCTATTACAAATGCATTAGTAAAAATCCTTCCTAAATTATGGTCGAGGAGTAAAAAAGTTTATAATGATAAACAGTTTAAAGTTGAAAGTGAATTAGGAGTTCTTTTCAAAGATTACTTGGAATATTCATATGAAAAATATTCTACTGTAAAGACTTTATTGTACAAAAATGAAGGTAAATTTTTATACAATTTTTACGAACCACAGTTTTTAGAATCTGAAAATGGGGAGGTTATTGATACTACAAATTCAAGTTTGATTTTTCAGAAAAATAATAAAATAATTGTTACTGGAACTGGTGGGGTAGGTAAATCTATGCTAATGAAGCATATCTTTATTAACCAAATAGACACTGCAAGCAGTATTCCAATTTTTATAGAATTAAAATCTATAAACGAGAAGCCGTTAGATGATTTTGATTTTGAATTATTTATTTTTGAAGAGATTAAATGTCATCATTTGAATATAGAGAGAGAGCATTTTCAAGAAACTCTAAAATCAGGTGTATACACTATAATATTTGACGGACTTGATGAAATTATATCTACTCATAGAAATGTGTTAGATAAATCCTTAAAAGAATTTGTAGATAGATATAATAAAAACAGATATATTCTTAGCTCTCGTCCTTCAGATGATTTTATAGGTTGGTCTAATTTTTTAGAATATGAGATTAAGTTACTGACGAAGGAGCAAGCTGTTTCTCTTATTTTAAAATTAGAGTATGAATCAAAGTTAAAAAACAAGTTTGCAAAAGAATTAAAGGACATATTATATGATAACCATGAATCTTTTGCTTCAATCCCTCTGTTGTTAACTATTATGTTAATGACATATGAAGATGGTGCATCTATACCAAATAATCTAACTGATTTTTACAATCTAGCATTCTATACTCTTTATCAAAAACATGATGCATCAAAATCTGGATATAAAAGAGAATTGAAAGCTAATTTATCTCCTGAACAATTTAAAGAAGCTTTATCTTATCTAGCAATGAAAACTTTTTTCAAAGGACAGATAACCTTTAATTCTGACAGTTTTAATTCTTACCTTGATTCTTTCAAAGAAAAAAATACTATGAAGTTTGTAAATTCAGATTTCATTAGAGATTCTATTTCTAATGTTTGTATGATTTTACAAGATGGTATTTCTTATAAGTTTTCTCATAGATCATTTCAAGAATATTTTGCTGGTGTCGGGGTTAGTAAATTAGATGATCAAACACAAAAGAAACTTTTAACTTCATGGGCCATTGAAGACGGAAATCACATTTTATATAATAAAACCTTTCTTACAACTTTATTAACAGTTCAAAAAAATCGAACTTACTTAAATTTATATGTCGAATTGATAAAAAGAGTAAAAGTATTATATGAGAGTTCACAAGATTTAGGAGAATTTATAAGTATTTTCTTTAGAATGTTTAAGTTGGGTAAGAATTCATTTGAAAAAAATTCAGAAAGAATAGCTTTTATTATCAACGAAGATCACAGAGCGTTCTATCATATACATTTTAAGATTATTGAAGAATCTGATTTGAACATAGATGATATAGATGATATGGAAATAGGAGACGAGTATTCTAAAAAATTAATTAAATTCTTAGAAAAAAAAGGAGATGTAAATTATACTCAATTTCCAGAAGAATATAAAGAATCCTTATGTAAGTGGATTGAATCATGGTTTATTCAAAGATTGAATTTTATCTTTGATTGGTCCTCTAAGATTATCGAAAACAATAAAACCAAGAAGAGAACAACAGCTTCTATAATTGATGATATTTGATTTTTAGCAAATTTTTGATTTGTAAAAGGAAAAATTTGAGAATAGGCCTAGGGGTTGAACTATTCTCCTTGAGTCAGCCATGATCATCGGAGCAGATATCTCGACTGATAAACCACTCCGCGATACCATCCAATTCCTTTCAGACACGGTTGATCAGATTATTGCCTACAGTGCAGAATTGGGAGAATAAACTCCTCTACAGCCAACTCTAAAATATACTAGTAGAAATGCAGAGGTGCTTATGATGGATCAAGAACTACAAAGTAAAGTTACAGAAGAAAAACCAAGTTATAGCCGAGAAGAAATCCAGTGGTTGCTGGAACATTTGGGAGACCCCTCGCCAGAAATTCGCGATGATATCGTTTTTACAAGCTTGGCTAGAGGGATTCAAGAAGAACTCTTTACGCAAGAACAATTTCATTTCATTTCTGAGACGATTTTATCCGATGAAGGAGTAGAAAAAGAGATTGACAAGATTGGGCTATCGACACTTGATCGTTCTTTTAGAGCGCTTATTTATGCTAATCTCTTGTCTGCAGATGCCAACCAACAATCGATTTTTTATCAAAGATTAAAAGCTGATATAAGATATATTTTAATGGATCAAGGCTTACACTATCTTTTAAAAGAAAAGGATACAACAGGTTTTTCCAGCCAGTATGGCTGGGTTCACGCTTTTGCGCATGGAGCTGATCTTTTGACAGAAGTAGTTTGTCATCCGGACTTTCCTAATGACAAAGTTCATGAAGGATTGAACATACTTGGCCAAGTCTTTAGAAGAATTTCAATTCGTTTTACCGATGATGAGGATTGGCGTTTAGCTAGAGTGCTCTATGAACCTATTTTGCAAGGGAAAATCGAGCAAGAACAAATAGCTTCTTGGATAAAAACGCTTGACTTTCCAATAGAAGAAAGGGAAGATTTTTATAAATTTTCCAACCTTAGATCCTGTCTGTTAGAAGTCTATATTCAACTTGATCAGAGAGACTTTTTACAAGATGAGTTGAAAGAGACCATTCAGTCTTTTCAATACTAACTGTTGCACTTATTCTTGCAATTTATCATATAAAAAAGCACTCCCATTTTATTAATGGGAGTGCTTATGCTTTTAACTCAACTCAGCAATAATTGCCTTGATTTGGTCTGCGGTGTGCACTCCTGCTACTTGTTTAACAACCTGCCCATCTTTTTTAAAGAGCAAGGTTGGGATAGACATAATGCCGAAAGCACGTGCTGTTTCTGGATTTTCGTCCACATCCATTTTTAGGATTTTTAACTCATCTTCCGAAAGTTCTTCCGATAATTTTTCTAAAATAGGAGCTTGCATACGACATGGACCACACCAGGTTGCCCAAAAATCTACCAAGACCAAGCCTTCTTTTGTTTCTGCTTCAAATGTTGCGTCTGTAATTGCTTTTGCCATTTTCTTTCTCCTTTAGTTTTGGTACTGGGTCAAATCTTGCTTCATCAGATAGAAGAAGACATCTCCGTAAGTCCCTTGGTAATCCAACTCATGCCCATTATAGGTCAGTTTCACAACAGGATAAAAATCTGCTACCCCAATTAAGCAAGCTTGTTGGGAGCGTTCAAACTCATCGTAGGAATCAAAATGCATGACTCTTTCTTGTTTTGCACCGTCTAGATATGTAATATCAATCATATCGATAACCTCTATTTCTTATGATGTATCAATTGTAACTCTAGACATTACATCTGTCAAACAAAACGACTTCCTCAGAATAATGGATCTCGTTCGATAAGGAAAAGACAAGAAAAAGCCCTCTGAATTCAGAGGGCTCCATTCTTGCTGGATAAAACGTTTCTAGACAAGGCGACGAACCGAAGATTGTACCGGATTTCTTCTGAAAACAAAAAATCTCCCCGAAGGGAGATAGATCTGGTCTATTTTACCTTACGATGCTAGGAACCGAAGCCGAAGATTATACTCGAGTATATCGAGGCAAGGTGACAACGCAGCGTAAGTGGAAAATAGAGCAGATTAACGACGAAGTCCAAGAGAGTTGATCAACTCACGGTAACGGTTAACGTCGTTTGTACGAAGGTAAGCCAACAAGTTACGACGGCGACCGATTTTCTTCATCAAACCACGGTAAGTAGCGTGGTCTTTTTTGTGTTGTTTGATGTGTTCGTTCAAGTGGTTGATTTCCCAAGTAAGGACAGCAACTTGTACTTCTACTGAACCAGTGTCACCTTCGTGACGTGCGTATTGTGCAATGATTTCATTTTTTTTCTCTTTTGAGATTGCCATGATAAGCTCCTTTTCTTTATGCTCTATCCGAGTGGCAGGTTTGGCATATCCTGCTACCAAGAAAGAGTTAGTTGTCTATTCGACCTTCTTATTCTACCAAGATTTCATCTTTCTGTCAAACACTTATGTTTCCTTTGAGAGGAGCTTTTCTCATTTCTAAAAAGAACCTTGGGAATTTGAACAGTTTGATGGATCATTCTTCAAGCAACTTATTCAAAAAGACAAATATCTCTAGGATATTTGTCTTTTATCGGTATGAAGCTTATTTCTCTTTCCGTTTACCACGCAAGAGCAAAGCCAAAGCAAAAATTGCTAAGAGGGCACCGAGTATGGTCAACCCGTAAGCAACAACTTCACCAGTTGATGGAAGAATTTTTTTCTTTCCTTCTTTTGGTGTAGTTGGAATTTCTGGTTTTTCCGGTGTGCTTGGCGGAGTCGTTGGTGGAGTTGTAGGAGGAGTCGTTGGCGGTGTGCTTGGTGGTGTGGTAGGAGGTGTTGTTGGTGGTGTATGACGATTGGTTACCGTGAAACCATCAATGTTGCTTGTATAACCTGCTACTGGATCCTCTGTAATCGTGTAGGCAATCTTCTTGCCTTCCTTGTATACAGGTAGATCCGTAAAGCTTGCCTGCCAATTATCAGTAGCTGTGATTTCTTTTACAGCCACTTCTTGACCATCCGCAAGGAGACGAACGGTGATTTTTTCAGGACGAAGACCATCTTTATTGTCTGCATCATCCCAGATCTTCTTGACCGCTACTTCCGTTACTTCTGGTGTGCGGCTATTAGTGATTACTACATTTCCCTTGTTACTATCATCGACCGTACTAGTATAGCCTTTGACTGTCCCAACTTCTTTCACTTGGTACTGAATCTCTTTGCCTTTCGCTTTTAGAGGCAAATTGCTAAAGGTATGAGTCCAGTTATTTTTAGCAGAAAGTTCCACTTCTTTTCCTTGAGCTTTGCCATCTGCATAGAGCTGTACCTTAATGGCGCTTGGACGTTTGCCATCTTGGTCATTGTTGTCTTCCCAACGTTTTGTAACAGTGACGCTGGTTTTACCTGGCTTGTAGCTATTGGTAATGGTTGTTCCATCAATCGCAGCAGAGTAATTGGCTACTGTGTCTTCTGTGACTGTGTAGACAATTTGTTTGCCGTGATTGTATTTTGGAAGATTGGTAAAGACTATCTTCCAATCAGTCGCTGCACTTAGCTCTTGGCTAGCTACTTCTGTACCATCTGCAAGGAGACGAACAGTGACCTTGTCAGGACGAACGCCATCTTGGTTATCATTGTCTTTCCAAACTTTCGTTACTGGAATCTCAACAACTTCTGGTGTCCGACTGTTGGTAATATTGGTTCCTTCAATAGTCGCTTCATAGCCTTCAACAGGTTCTTCTGAAACAGTGTAGGCAATGACATTGCCAGCATCATCGACCACATCGAGATTATCAAAATGATAAGCCCAAGTTCCTGTAGCATCTGCTTTCACTTCTTTAGAAGCGACTTTGACACCATTTGCTAGGAGATTGACTGTGATTTTTGATGGACGCTTGCCATCTTGGTTGTCATTGTCATTCCATGTCTTTTGGCCAGAGACACTTGTTTTTTCTTTTTGGTTCACAACATCACGAGAAAGTGCAAGGTCATTCCCAAAATCGTCCTTGCTGATCTTGATAGGTTCTTCAGAGAGAACATAGCCTGTTGGGGCTTGAATTTCTTGAACCGTATAAGCTTGTTTGATCAAGCCCGTAATGGTACCAACACCATTCTCATCTGTCGTGATGGTTCCCACTTGCTCACCAGTATCATCTGCTATCACAGCAAAGACGGCACCGGCAAGCGCTTGACCATTTTCACCTTTTTTGTGAATGGTGAAGGAATATTTCTCACCATTGAAGTCTCCATCAAGGAACTGATACAGAATGTCTGCAACCTTATTTTGTTCCTTGATTTCTGTAGCTGTCATGCTAGCATTGTTTTTAAAGGATGTATTGATGGCTGGGACCTTGTCCAGATAGACATCATAGCGAACAGTCATCCCTTGTTCAGGAGCTAGATCTCCAATATGAACTGTTAGAGAACGACCATCAGCGCTGACAACAGGGGAATAATTTTTAGTGACGTTTGTGGTATCTTTTAAATGATAAGCCCCATCTTCGTCACTAACCTGCCAAGTTCCTGTATGGATGTTGACAGAATCTGCTTTGATCTTCCCATCTGTAAAGGCCAATTGGTCTTTAATGTCAATATTATGAAGGGCTGTGTGGCCTTGATTGATGTTCAAGGTATAGGTCAATTTTAATTTATCGTCTGAGTTGGTCCACCCCCACTTGCTAAAGACTTCTGGAGTAGGAGGATTCTCACCTGGATTGACCCCTTTGTAATCGACATTCCCACCTGAAATCACATTTTCACCGATTTCAAGTTTGAAATCAAGTGTCTTTTGTCCTTTGACGACTTGGTGGTCAACACGCGCAAAGAAACGCAGTTTCCCTGTCACATTGGCCATTCTTTCAGGATAGTCTGTATAGGTTACTGTGATGACCTTTCTTTGATCGTCTACCGTTGCTGTCGCAACTTTTTGACCACTTGGATCCAGCAGGTCAATGGTGTCCGTTTCAAAGACCTTAAAGTCATCTCCAAGTTGGATAACAGTCTGATCTCCCTTTTTTACACGTCCATTCGGCAACACAAATTTTGCTTCAACTTGAAAACTCTCCCAAACACCGAGTGGATCTGTAATCGCTCCACCAGTTGATTTCGAGATGTTTACAGATGTCACAACATCATTGATCGTATCTGCATGGACTTTAGCTGGACTATTGGGTTTGGCAAATCCTAAAGCCGCTAATAAAAATAGGGCAACTGTTGTCACAACAGAATAGAGCCACTTTTTCATAAACGATTTTTCTCCTTTTTCTACGTTTACTAGATAAGGTATGTGAGTCGAAAAATTATCACTACATATTGTGATTTTATACACAACCTATCTTTTTTCATTATAAACAATTTGCTTTGATAGTACAAGCAATTAAATTCATTTTTTTGTCTTTTCAGTTCATTTTCTTGATACAAATAAAAAATAGAGAGGGGGACAGAAATCGGTAATTCGTTAGAATTCGATTTCGTCGTCCCGCCTCCGCACAGTTGAGTATGGCTGTAAAAGCTGATGAAATCAGCGTAGTAGAGCCCACTCAAGCACTGCGTCTTGCTCGACAATCTAAGACAATTGAGAGGCTAGGACTTTTGTCCCAGCCTCTTGGTTTTTTGCTTATAAAGGAACACCGAAGACCTCTAGGGACTTGAGTTCAGAAGGATGGAGCCTCCGCCATGCTCCCAATTGAAGAGTTGAATCTAGCGTTAGAGGTCCCATAGAGATCCGCTCTAAATCCACCACTTCCTTGCCACAGGCAGCGACCATGCGCTTGACCTGATGGAATTTTCCTTCAGCGATTTCGATTTTGACGTAGGAGCTGGCATTTGCCTCATTCACCTCTAAGATCTGCAATCTCGCAGGCAGGGTCGTGAAGTCTTTGAGGGCAATGCCTGCTTCAAAGCGGGCTACATCTGCCTCATCCATGATCCCAGCCACTTGGGCACGGTAGATCTTCGACACATGCTTCTTCGGCGACAGCATGGCATGAGCGAGCTTGCCATTATTGGTCAAAAGGAGCAAGCCATGGGTATCGATATCCAGGCGCCCGACAGGAAAGACTTCCTTGTGACGGGCTGTCTCATCCAATAAATCCAGCACAGTTTGGTGATGATCATCTTCAGTCGCTGAGATGACCCCAGCTGGTTTATTGAGCAGATAATACACGAAGGTTTCATGGACCAGGTCTTCTCCCATAAAGGTCACCTGATCCTTGTCTGGATAAATCTGTAGTTTTCCTGCTGTCTCTTTTTTTCCATTTACTGCGATTTTCTTTTGCTTGAGGAGTTGTTTGACCTCGGACCTGCTCCCCACGCCACAATCCACTAAAAATTTATCTAGTCGCATGATTACTTCCCGCTCTTTCGTACAATCCAAAGACCAAAAAAGGAAACCAGGATCATGAGGATACCAGAAAATCCAAAAATGAAGACTGGAGCAGATGAGATCGTCCCTAATAGACTAAGGACAAAGGTCGTTGCGATCGAACCTGTACTACATCCCAAAACCGCAATGGACGTTGCCTGGCTCAAGACCCCTGCTGGCATCTTATCAGATAAGACATTGTAAACTGTTGTCAAAGCCACACTGTAGGCGAAGCCAGAAGCAATTGTTACAAGGGCAAGAATCAAGAGATTTGGAGAGACCCCGATCAACATTTGGGCCACACCATAAGCTACTCCCGAAACCAATAATAAACGATCACGGAATAGATAGGTCAAGGGCGAGAAGGCCAAACCTGCCAAGATCCCAACAAATTGCATGGCTGCTAATATAACCCCAGCAGTTTGGGCAGTGCCATGTCCAATTTGTTCTACCACACTTGGAATCCGAACGGTGATCATGACATTGGACAAGACGATAGCTGCCGCAACGACCGCTAAGCCGAGCGTAGTCCGCCATTGTCCCCCCGTCATCTTCACATCCTTGTGTTTTTCCTCCACTGCTTCTGTCTTAGATCCATAAGGCACAAATAAGAGATACAAAAGTAAGATAGGAATGCTGATGCCGTAAACGAGAAAGGCAGCCTGCCAGCCAAAGCGAATCAAAAGGCTGACTCCAAAGGTTAAAACGGCCGTCCCAACAACTTCTGCAGAACCACGAATACCAAGAGTTTGGACGCGTTCTTTTCCTTTATAGCGCTCACTGATAATGGCAATGGCAGAAACATTGAGCAAGCCAACCGCCATCCCGAAAATAATCCGAGACAAAAAGACAACCGGATAAGCTGGACTGATTAAAGGAATAAAGCCACATAGAGCGTAAGCAACTAAGCCTGTCACAATCATCTGACGCTCTGAAAATAGACGTCCAATCCATTTATTGAAGATGAGCGAAACCATGATCCCTGCTGAAGGAAGCGAGACCAAGAGCTCAATCATGCTGTGAGGAATTCCCTTGTAATAGGCAAACATGGCCGACTGCGCACTTGAAATCGAAAACGAAGTCGTCAAAATAAATGAAAGCGCGAGAATACTCACTTTCTCCATGATTTTTTTCATTATTCTATCCTTTAAACTAATCTTTTTTTCACACTCCTCCTATAATAACACGAGCTAGTGACAGGACGCAATAGATTGAATTAAAAAAACGAAATGATTTCTCCATCATTTCGTTCGTGCTAACAATTGTGAGGCAAAGACTCCCGTTCCAACCATCAAAGCACCAATCCAGACAAAAAGCAGATGATTGTTAGGAGCTAGTGGCGTTACCAACTGGATGAAAAAAGAAGAGAGGGCTGATCCGAGATTGCAGCCGATCAAGACCAGCGAGGTCGCAAGATTCAGGAGATTGGTCGGGATTTTTTCAGATAAGTGATAGAAGATACTGGTGACCCCCGTACTGTAGGTAAATCCTGCCAGCAAGGTTCCTAGAACCAAGCTCAATAGCTGGCTAGACAAGCCAATCAAGGCCAGAGCTAGACCGAAGCCAAAGCACATGATCATAAGCAAGTTCTTTTTGAAAACATGTGTTAAACTGGCAAAGCCTACCCCTGCTACAATCCCTGTCAATTGCATCAGACTCAAGACGGTTCCAGCTGTTGTCGCCGTTCCCATACGAGCATCAACGATAATATCCGGCACGCGCAAGCTAATAATAGAATTGAAGCAAATGATGATACCAGCAATCACAGCTAGCATTAGACTAAAACGCCATTGAGGGGAGCGAAGGCGTGCGGAACCTTTCTTTTTCCCCTTCAAGCTAGCCTGTTTTTGCCCCTTAGGATAGGGAACAAAAAGGATATAGAGGAGTAAAATCAAGTAACCACCACCATATACGGCAAAGATCGCCGGCCAGCCTAGGGGTAAGAGTTGTCCCACAATAAAGGTCAAGATGGCAGAGCCCACCACTTCAGCAGACCCCCGATAGCCCAGCATCCGGGTCTTATCATTGCCTGAGTAGCGCTCACTGATAATCGAAATAGCCTTGGCATTGATCATTCCTGTCCCCAAGCCAAAGAGCAAACGACTCAGAAAGATGAGAGGATAGTCCTGCACAACCAAAGGCAAGAGGCCACTAGTTGAAAAGAGCAAGAGCCCTACGACAATCATCTGGCGCTCACTCATCCACCGCTCGATCAGGCTATTTAAAAAAAGCATGGCCACGACCGCAAAGGCTGGCAGGGAAACCAAGAGTTCCACCTGACTTGCTGTATAGCCGAAGTGGCTAAAATAGGCCTTCATAGCCGGCAAACCGGCTGTAATTGAAAAGGATGAGATCAGCATGAGCGACAAACTCAAGAGACTGATTCTTTCCATTGTTTTTTTCATTTTTTTATTTCCTACACTTTACTGGTAACATTTGATTTTACTAGTTTTTTCAGAAAAGATTCAAACTAGTATTTTCAATAGAATCCTAGTATAATCAATTTAGAAATAGAAAAACAGGACATTTGTCCTATTTTAGGAGATTGAGATGAAAAAAATTTCCCCATCTACAAGACTCAAGGAAATCATCACAGACTACCAATTGGACCAGATCTTTCCGGGCGACTGCCTCAGCCAACTGGACCTCGTTCTCTACCAGGCTGGAGATTATATCTGCCGCCAAGGCTCTGAGCAAGATGTCATTCCTTATTTTCTCAAAGGCCGGCTCAAGATTATCCACAGTCTTGAGAATGGCAACGACACCATCCTTGAAATCCAAGAAAAACCTGGACTCTTAGGAGAGATTGAGCTCCTGCTCGATCGGGTCTGTATCTCATCAGTCATTGCAGACCAAGACTCGCTAGTCGTCCAGCTCCCAGCCCTGCACTTTAAGAAGCGCCTCCTGCTTGATCCAACCTTTTTGCGCTCTACGGCCAAGACCTTGGCTGAGAAATTACACCAGATCAACTATTTGGCTCCTGCCAACTTTCATTATTCGGTCAAGGAACGCCTCGCCTCGCATTTTCTGGAGCATTGCGATGAAAATGGGACCCTCAAGCCCAAGATGAATCAGCTGGCCCTGCGTTTTGGGATCAGCTACCGCCACCTTAGCCGTGTCATCAAGCAGATGATCGAAGAGGGCTTAGTCCAAAGAGAAGGGCGAGTCTATACGATTTTAGATGCAAAAAGGATGAATGATTTGTCCATCAAACATGCGGAAACCGTCGACAGATAACTTTAATTTTAGGCTCTTTTGTGTTATCATGGAGGGTAGAAAGAAAGTGAGAGTAAAACGATGAAAGCAATTGAAAAAGTTACAAGAGCATCCCATTTGATTGATATGGATGACATTATCCGCGAAGGAAATCCAACACTTCGAGCTGTTGCAGAAGACGTGACCTTCCCTTTGTCTGATCAGGAAATTATCCTGGGTGAAAAAATGATGCAATTCTTGCACCATTCTCAAGACCCTGTTATGGCTGAAAAACTTGGCCTCCGTGGAGGAGTGGGGCTCGCTGCCCCTCAGCTGGATATCTCTAAACGAATCATCGCTGTTTTGGTTCCCAATCCAGAAGATGCCGATGGAAACCCACCAAAAGAAGCCTATAGCCTTCAAGAAGTCATGTACAATCCAAAGGTTGTCGCCCATTCTGTTCAAGATGCGGCTCTTGGCGACGGGGAAGGCTGTCTCTCTGTAGACCGCAACGTCCCAGGCTATGTGGTTCGCCATGCCCGCGTGACAGTTGAGTATTTCACAAAAGATGGGGAAAAGAAACGCATCAAACTCAAGGGATACAACTCCATCGTCGTTCAACATGAAATCGACCACACCAACGGTATCATGTTCTATGACCGCATCAACCCAAACAACCCATTTGAAATCAAAGAAGGACTCTTGATTTTAGAATAGCGCAAATGACAAAAAAGTAAGGTAGTAGTGAATCATCACTACTACCTTACTTTTTTTACGAGACTGCGTCTACCGATTTCTGTTTCTCGGCACAGTGGTTGATTGACGGCACTCGAACCTTTCGGTTCTTCGTCCAGTCTAATCAACTGTGTGGGGGCAGGACTACGAAATCGAGACTGCGTCTACCGATTTCTGTCCTGCTCCCTATATTGCCCAATCTCCGTTGCGGAAGACTGGGACGCGGGTGCCGTCTTCTCGGATGCCGTCGATATCCATTTGGCTTGAGCCGATCATGAAGTCGACGTGGACATCTGAGCGGTTGAGGCCGGCTACTTCGAGTTCTTCTTCTGTGAACTCTGCGCCACCTTCTACGCTGGTTGCATAGGCTGCTCCGATGGCCAAGTGGTTAGAGGCATTTTCGTCAAAGAGAGTGTTAAAGAAGGTAATGCCTGATTGTGAAATTGGGCTTGGATCTGGTACGAGGGCACATTCACCCAAGGCACGCGCTCCCTTGTTTTTGAAGACCAAGTCTTTCATAACTTGATCGCCTTTTTCAGCTGTGATATCCACAATTTCTCCATTTTCAAAGGTCACTTTGATGCCTTCGATGATGTTCCCATTGTAGCTAAGCGGTTTTGTAGAAGTTACATAACCTTCTGCGCGGCGGAAGTCAGGAGCTGTGAAGACCTCTTCTGTCGGCATGTTTGGCAAGAAGCTTTCACCTTGGGCATTGATGGCTCCGGCAGATTCCCAGACGTGGTTCTTCGGCAAGCCAAGAGTCAAATCTGTACCAGGCGCTGTGTAGTGAAGGGCTGAGAATTGTTCCTTATTCAGTGTATCTGCCTTGCTCTTGAGAATAGCAGCATGCTCTTCCCAAGCCTTGACTGGATCTTCTTCGTACACCCGGCAAGTCTTGAAGATTTGATCCCACAGGAGATCCACTGCTTCTTCATCGCTCGCCGCATTTGGGAAGACCTTTTTCGCCCATTCTAAACCTGCTGCTGCAGCAACGGTCCAGCTGACCTTGTTGGATTGAGTTGCGATGCGCATTGGTTTCATGGCCATGCCCAAAGCCTTGGCAGAGGCAGAAAGCTTCTCTGCATCAACACCATTTAAGGCACCTGGATCAGACGAGCGCACACCCAAGCGACTAGCCTTGTGGTCTAAGAGGTAGTTCATTTCCGCGATCTTGTAGTCAGGCACGTTGTCCAAGCGATCCATCGGTGCATGGAGGAATTTTTCCCGGGTAGTAAAATCATCTGCCCATTGGACAATCACTTCGTGCGCCCCCAATGCATAGGCTTCCTTCACAATCAAGTGGGCCAATTCTCTTTGTTCCACATCAATGTTCAAGACCAAGGTATGGCCAGGTTGCACGTTGATGCCGTTCGCCACCAACAATTTAGCGTATTTTTTGAGGTTTTCTTTAAAATTTGGTAAAACCATTGCTTTCTCCTTCATAAGTGAATAATCTTCTCCTAGTATACCATAAGTCCATGCAAAAAGGATTCCGCTCCTGCAGAATCCTTTTTCTTGTTCCTTCTAGCTTAAGGAAGAACATAGCCTTGATCATCCACGGTATGGGGTTGCTCTGAACTGCTATTCTCTCTCAAAGCTTCCAAATCTTGATCCAAAATGGAATTGTAGTCTGTACTACCTTCACGGGTTACCCGAGTTGATACTTGGCGCAAGAGTTTTTCATTGAGATTGCGAACCCAGCGACCATTACTATGGTCATTGGCACGCATATAATTTCCTTTCACAATCTCTCCATAAAGGGCTTCATTGACCTGGTAACCTTGCTTACGCAATCCTAACAGACCGATCTCAACGATCTCATCTGGGCTGTAGTCTTCAAAATCAAATGTAGTCGGGATCCGGCTTTGCAGACCTGAATTGACCTGCAAGAAGTCGTGCATCTCTTTTGTGTAACCAGCAAAGATAATAACGATATCGCGGCGGTGGTCCTCCATAAATTTGAGGACTTCGTCCAAGGCTTCTTTCCCAAAATCGTCATTTAAACCGGTATAGAGCGTATAGGCCTCATCGATAAAGAGGACTCCCCCCAGTGCACTTTCTAGGACTTCGCGCGTCTTCAAAGCTGTTTGACCTTGGTAGCCTCCAACCAGATTGCTCCGCGAAACTTCGATGAATTTCTTCTGTTTGATAACCCCTTTTTGGAAGAGGATATTGCCCAAAATGCGGGCCACGGTAGTCTTCCCTGTACCAGGATTTCCAAGAAAGAGAGAGTGCAAGGTCGTGTCTTCGACGATGCCACCTTGTTCAGCCCGTTTTTGGTTGAACTCAGCCATGGCTACGAATTGTTCGACTTGCTCTTTCACCTTGGCAATTCCAACCAAACGGTTGAGGGCAGCCATCCCATCTTCTTCCTTGTCGGCTCCTGCTTGATACTTACCTTGGTTAAGGACAGCATCGATATCGCTATTGAGGATGGTCTCAATATCGTCAGAACCTTGGGCCACCACCCGATCCGCCATGGTCTTGGTCAATTGCTCATCCAGATTACGGATCCAGCGTCCATTGCTCTTATCTAGCGAGCCATCATAAGCCCGCTTAACATGCCGCGCATAGTAATCCCGGTCTTCGAGTTTGTAGTCCCCTTTGCTTAGGATCATTTCACCTAGTTGGACAATCTCATCTCCTGTGAAATCTTCAAAGATGAAATTATTTGGTACCCGAGAACGAAGGCCTGGATTGGTCTTTAAGAACTCCTCCATTTCCTTGGTATAGCCGGCAAAGATAATCATGATGTCGTCACGATTGTCCTCCATAAATTTGAGGATGGTATTGATCGCCTCGATCCCAAAGTCCGCACCGCTGTCCTTTTTATCCAAGCTATAGGCTTCATCAATAAAGAGAATGCCTCCTCGCGCTTTTTCAAGCAGGGCTTGGGTCTGTTCAGCCGTTCCTCCAATATTCGAAGAAATCAGATCGGACTCCGTTGCTTCCACGAAACGGAATTCTTCCCCTGAGAGGACACCCGCATCAAAGAGCACTTGTCCCAACAGACGGGCCACAGTGGTTTTCCCTGTACCAGGATTTCCCATAAAGGCAGCATGCAAGGTTTGCTTTTCAGGTGCCTTGCCACTAGCGATTCGTTTCTTGTTAAATTCCACCATGTTGATCATTTTCTTGATCTCATGTTTGACTTTTTCAAGACCAATCAGGCTATTGAGTTCTTGAAGAGCATCTTGTTTCTTCTCTGGACCAGAGTCTCTTGCGGTGGTTGGAGCCACCGTTGCATCCGTCGTCTGTCCCGTAGGAACGACTTGCGCATTGCCCTTGGCCACTTCTCTGCCAACAAGATAGTCACAGTCATCCTCGATTTCCTTGGTCAGATCACGCGCATCGCCTTGCCTATAGGTCACGGTGCCCACCTTCGCAAAGGCTCCACCTTGAAGCCGTATATTAGGATCCGCAATCTTATGACAAATCATATGCTCAGCCATCAGCACACCATCATCAAAAACTCCAAACGAAATGGTTTGGGCATTCTCATTCAAGAAGGTCGTTTCTCCAGTCAGGGAAGCAAAGGACTCTTCATAGACGCATAAAAATTCTGAAAATGTAGCCTGGTGAGCTCGGATCATACTATTGAATGCATTGAGAGAGGTGATACGATCGGAATCCGAATTGAATTGAACATTATTGTCAAGACAGACTCCAGTTCCAGTAGGCAACTCAATTTTACAGTTTTCAGACTCCCAGATGACATTCCTCAACCAAACTGGTGGAAAGTCCTTTTCCAGATCCCCGCCTGTAATCGTTGAATTTTTTGCGATCACTTCTGAGTCCTTGGCATGGATCGTATTATTCCCAAATTTTTCAATATGGACATTTTCTAAGGTCAATTTAGATCCTTCTGACAGATCTATCTTAGAAAAAATCGTTGAATTTTGAATGGACAGTTCTGATGCTGACATTCCGATGACACTTTGGTGTTTTTCCGGAACCTTCATCCCAACTCCATCCAATGTCATTTTCGAATGCGTATCCATATAGATAAAAAATTCACTATTTGTCGGAGTAGTGATTTCAAAATAGACCTGTTTACAGGTGATAGCTGACTCATTCCATAAGGTCAAGGCAGTATAGTTCCCACCAACTTTAAACCACAGATCTTCAAATGTCACCTGAGCTCCCTCTACAAATCGGAAACAAGCCTCAATCGTGTTGTTAAACATGCGCCCATTACCATTTGGATTTGGAACCACATGCCCCACAAAATGAAGGCTCTTGTTGATCACAATCACCTCATCTGTCGGCCATTGAAACACATACCCATTTTCAAACTCGATGGTATCTCCATCCTGCGCTTTTTCAAGCGCATCCATAAAGTTCCAACTATTGTTGTAAGGCCCTACTAAATATCTTGCCACGCGCTTCTCCTTTGTTTCATCTTTTCTGTTTCCTTGTTATAAACACTTGTTACTAAAAATTGTAACACAATCCAGTACCAAAGAAAACACTTATCAGATCTGAAAGGACTGAAAAACCTCTATTTTCAAAAGGAAAATAGAGGCTGTCAGTTAATCTTTCAAGGCTGAAAACAAGCTGGCTAGAGCAATCACTCCTGAGAGCATGGCAGTGGAAAGGAGCAGCACATTGTCTGCCACTTCTAGCTTGTACTCAAAGACTTTTTCAGCTGGTTTGTCTTCTGCAAAAATTTCTAACTTCATGTTCTCCTCCTTTGTTTCTAGAACAAATCACTGTGACTTCCTGTCCTCAGCAAGTTTAAAATCAATTCATCCTGATCTACTTTGTAAACCAAAAGCCAATCCGGCTGGATATGACACTCCCGAACACCTTGGAAATGCTTGGAATTGGTCAATTGATGGTCACGATATCTGACAGGAAGTTCTTTTTCTTGAACCAGAAAATTCAAAACTTCTTCTAACAGTTCTGCCTTCAAACCTCGCTTCATTGCTAACTTAAAATCTTTTTTAAACTGTTTATGATAACGAATCTTAAGCACGCAAGTCCTCCATCAAGTCTGAGACCGATTCAAAGGGCTGACTCATATTCCGATTTTGCTCTACATCCGTTACTACTTGGAGCAACTTACCACGATCGTCTAATCGAACATCAAAAGGTAAGCCCTGATATTGAATAGCCTGACGAAGGAAAATGTTGATAGCCGTGGTCATATCCATCCCTAAATGATTAAATACCAGTTGGGCTTGCTCCTTAACCTCACTATCCAAACGGATACTCATGCTCGTCTTTGACATATTCTCACCTTCTTTCTATCTTTTATTGTATCAAAAAAGAAGGCTATTGTAAATCCATAGGATATACAATGGATAGCTGTAAACTAAAATATAGTAAAGAAATAAAATTAGTATCCCAAATATGGGAGATCTCAGCCTGAGTTTTAGTTTTAGAATATAATGTTGCTATCATATATTAAGAGGTGAAAAATATGAAGCAGATTACGAAACAATATAAATTACTATATTTCTTGCTTATTTTATTAAGTCTGACAAGTGCTCTTTTAATGACATTCTTCTCTCTCCAATTAGGAAGAATACTTGATAGTATATCTAATTCAAATAGTGGATTACTCTTTCATATCACTATTTGTGTAAGTTCGATTTTACTGTGGTTCTTGATTTCTTGTTCCTATTCCTATCTTAAAAACCAATATGTAAAAAAAGTTATTTTAGATCTAAAAAGGCGTCTCTTATTACATTATTTATCGCGTGAATTTAACCAAATTGACAACCGTAACCATTCAGATTTCTTAAATAATATCACCAAAAACAGTGACCTTATTCAAGAAAATTTATTAATCCCTAAAATCTCTCTAATTGCAAATTTAGGGAGCCTTATCATGAGTGTGGTTGCTATTATTTATATAGAATGGCGATTAGCATTAGTCTTTCTTTTATTGTCGAGTATAACGATTTTTCTATCACAAATTCCTGGAAAGTTAATGACTAAATCAACAAATAATTATTCTCTACAAAATAATCACTATTTGTCAAAAATGACAAACTTTATTAATGGTTTTGAACAAATTAAGTTATTAAATATTCAAAGCTGGACCCAAGAAAAAATTCAGGAAATCAGTTTAGAATTTGAAGAGTCCAGAAAAACATATCAATTCTTAAAAGACTTAGCTTCAACTACTGGAATTTTACTAAGTTTTGGCTCTCAACTATCCTGTATGGTTGCTGGTATCTTTTTTGTAAGAAATAACTTACTGACTATTGGATTACTAGTAGCAAGTATTCAATTATTAAACGGTGTTTTTGCTCCATTACAATCTATTCTTTACAATAAAAATTTAATCAGCAGTAGCAAGTCCATTATTGATAATATCCAAGAAAATTTATATGAGACAAATCATGAACTTTTCCATAAAACAAGGACAATTGATTGTGATAACATTTCGACCATTTCTATTAGCCAATTACATTATGAAATTGAAAATAAAATATTATTTGATCATTTTTCCTATGAATTTAAAAAAGGCAAACGCTATGCGATTATAGGTGCTTCAGGAGCTGGGAAAACAACTTTAGTAAAATTAATACTAAACTATTATTCCAAAAATCTTTATGATGGGGAAATAAAAATCAACGGAAAACAGAATATTGATATTCCCTCAGAGGAGTTATATAAAGATATTGCATTTGTGCAAAAAAATGATTTTCTGATTGAAGGAAATATCCTAGAGAATATCAAACTGTCCAGAAACCTTTATTTAACTGAAAAATTAAGAAAAGCCTTAGGATTTAGTGAAGACTTCCTTAATAAGAGTCTATCTCAATCAAATCAAACCATTTCAGAAGGAGAAAAGCAACGAATTGATTTAGCTAGGTTTTTAGCCAAACCATATTCTGTATATATTTTTGACGAACCTACAAGCAACCTTGATCCAATAAAAGCCAAAGCAATGATGGACTACATTCTATCCATTAAAGATGCAATTGTTATTGTCATTACTCATGATCAAAATCCAGAAATATTGGAAGAGTTTGATCACGTTATTACCCTATAGATAAATGGCCTAGTCTACTAAATGAATGATGTGTTTCTCAAAGTATTCTTTGTAATTTTTGTAGATTGTTTTATTGAAGAGTTCGAAAATTTTTAAAGCTTCTTCGATTTTTAAAAGTGATTTTTGATTATGATAGAATTTTAGTTCCAAATATCCATCTAAATACAGCAAAATAGTTTGTTCAAAAAAATCTGTGGAATCCGCTAATATATTCTTCGTAGCCTGTTTTAAAAATAAAGATTCCTCATATAAGTCGTTCTCAATCATTATAATCAAAGAATTGAGAAGTAGTTGAATGAGAGATTGTCTATTTTTAGGTATAGAGCTATACAACTTCCCTTTTTTGAGCGCCTCTTTGGCATATCTAAATAATAAATCTGGAGATAGAACACGACAGCAATTTCCAAGGATGAGCGTTTCGTAATAACCCCAGTTTTCAACAGAAAATAAATAGTTTGTAAGATAAGAGGCGTCTTGACGACTCAATTGATGATTCTTATCCATTCCCGAAACAATACTTTCAATGAAAATAGCATTTAATTTATGGTAATGAGAATTTGTCCTATGAAAAAGTTCTATTTCTTTCTCTACCATATCTAGTAATGCTTGAGAATCTTCATTATATGCGGCCTGTTTAACAGAAGCTATTAAGGTATTAAAATCCGAAGGTTGATAATGATTACAGATAAGCAGAAATTCCTCTAGTGTTACTCCTATTCTTTCAAGAAGATACAATAACTTAAAGACAGAAATCTCTGTTTCTCCTAATTCAAATCTAGATATTTGAGATTTTGAAATTTCAGCACCTGCTAATGAAGAAATAGAAATTCCCTTTTCTTCTCTTATTTTCCTATAAGTTTCACCTAAAATCATACTTATCTCCATTCCATATCGAAAAGTTATTAAGGTATAGCAAACACTACTTCCGTTAAGCCTACTCTTGTTTGAGAGTATCATTATTAATAATTTATAGCGATCATTTTTGATAATTTCAATATATAACTTCCTAAAGTTTTAGTCTCTGGATAAAAACTTATTTATATTCTATCATATCTAAAAACCAGCAGAAATGAAAATCATAAAAATCATCTCTACTGGTTTTACTGTTAAGTCTTAATTAGATGAAACTGGATCAACTTTTGTGAATGGATTCCCTCCATCAGAACAAATCATCAAAGAGGCTCAACTGGTTATCCTCTGGCATATTGCCAAGAATGCCCATCTCATCCATCTTTTCAACCAGGGTAGACGAAACACCGCCACGCTTCCGGAGCTCGGTCTTAGAGAGGAATTCTCCTTCTTCACGCGCTCGCACGATTTGCTTGGCAACGTTCTCTCCCAGACCATCCATAGCGACAAATGGTGGAATCAGGGTATCCCCATCGATCAAGAATTCTGTCGCCTGACTGCGATAGAGGTCTAGCTTACCAAACTTGAAGCCCCGCTCCCACATCTCATTGACAATCTCAAGGGTGGTGTAGAGGTCAATCTCTACATTGGAAGCTTCGTTGTTCTTGCGTTTCTCAGAGATTTCTTTCATCCGCGCTTTCACGGCCTCAAGGCCTGCACCCATGGTCTTGATGTCAAAGGCCTTGGCCCGAATCGAGAAGTAAGCACAGTAGTAATAAAGTGGATGATGCACTTTAAAGTAGGCCACACGAAGGGCCATCATAACATAGGCCGCCGCATGGGCTTTAGGGAACATGTACTTGATCTTCCCACAGGACTCGATGTACCATTCAGGGACATTGTTTTCCTTCATGGCTTGGATGTAACCGTTGCGCTCTTCTTCTGAGATCTTGAGCCACATCCCTTTCCGCACGCGCTCCATGATGGTAAAGGCCATCTTAGGCTTGAGACCCGCGTGCATGAGGTAAACCATGATGTCGTCCCGACACCCGATAACGGTCGATAGATCGGCAATGCCTGCCTTAATCAAGTCTTGGGCATTTCCCAACCACACGTCGGTACCGTGAGACAGACCAGAGAGCTGAAGTAACTCTGCGAAGGTCGTCGGATGGGTCTCTTCGACCATGCCCCGAACAAAGTTGGTCCCAAACTCTGGAATCCCCAACATCCCTGTCGGCGTTCCGATCTGCTCGGCTGTCACCCCTAGCACTTCCGTCCCAGAAAAGAGGGCCATGACCCCTGGATCATCCATTGGGATATCGTTCGGATCAATACCTGACAAGTCTTGAAGCTTGCGAATCATGGTCGGATCATCATGTCCCAGGACATCGAGCTTGAGGACGTTCTCATCGATATCGTGGAAGTTAAAGTGAGTGGTCTGCCATTCAGCTGTCACATCATCTGCCGGATACTGGACCGGAGTAAAGTCATAGACATCCATATAGTTTGGAATAACAACGATTCCCCCTGGGTGCTGACCAGTTGTCCGTTTGACCCCAGCTGCACCAAGAGCCAAGCGCTCGACCTCGGCATCGCGGTAGTACTTGCCAAAATCACGCTCATAGCCCTTCACAAAACCGTAAGCAGTCTTAGCTGCGACCGTACCTACCGTTCCTGCCCGAAAGGCATATTCTTCCCCAAAGATATCGCGGACATCCAAGTGGGCGCTTGGCTGATCTTCTCCAGAGAAGTTCAAATCGATATCGGGTACCTTATCCCCATCGAAACCAAGGAAGGTTTCGAAAGGAATATCCTGCCCGTTTTTGCTGAGCTTGTGGCCACAGTTTGGACAATCCTTGTCTGGCATATCAAAACCAGATCCATAAGAACCATCGGTGATGAACTCGCTGTACTGGCACTGGCTGCAGACATAGTGAGGCGAGAGCGGATTGACCTCGGTGATCCCAATCATGGTCGCCACAAAGCTGGATCCAACGGATCCACGCGATCCAACCAGGTAGCCCCGCTCATTGGAACGGTGCACCAGCATTTGCGATGCCAGATAAATCACTGCAAAGCCATTCCCCAAGATAGAGGTCAATTCTTTTTCAATTCGCAGATCGACAATATCAGGGAGCGGATTACCATAGATCTCAAAGGCTCGCTTATAGGTCAATTCCGCAACTGTTTCTTCGGCCTTGTCGATAAATGGCGTATAGAGGTCCCCCTTGACCACTTCGACCGGCTCAAAGGTCTCTGCGAGTGCATTAGTGTTTTCAATAACAATCTTGCGCGCCAAGTCTTCTCCCAAAAAGGCAAATTCATCCAGCATTTCATTGGTGGTTCTAAAATGCGCTTTTGGAAGTGGCGCTGGCTGGGCATCTTCTCCGTGCCCAATGGTCCGGTTGATCATAGCCCCTTGACCGAGACTACGGACAATGATCTCCCGATAGATCTCATCTTCCGGTTCCAGATAGTGGACATTTCCTGTCGCAAGAACAGGCTTGCCGAGGCGATCTCCCACTTCGATCAAGCTCTTGATAATGGTCTGGAGCTCGTCCATGTCCTTGACCTGCTCCTTGGCAATGAGGGGCGCATAGATAGCCGGCGGCATGACCTCGATAAAGTCGTAGTACTTGGCCACTTCGACTGCCGCATCTACACCTTGCGACATGACCGCATCAAAAACTTCCCCTTCTGAGCAGGCCGATCCAAGGATCAAGCCCTCGCGGTGGGCATCCAGCACGGTCTTTGGAATCCGTGGGACTCCTTCGAAATACTTGGTCCCAGAAAGTGAGACCAGTTTAAACATATTCTTAAGGCCGGTCTGATTCTTGACATAGAGGGTGGCATGCTTGACCCGCGCTTTCTTATAAGAATTCTCATCGATCAAATCGATATTCAAGTCCTTGAGATTGGTCACCCCATGCTTTTCAGCGACATCTTTGATGAAGATAAAGAGCAGGCGCCCCGTTGCTTCCGCATCGTAGTTGGCCATGTGGTGGTGCTCCAAGCCTACTCCAAAGCGCTTGGTCAATGGCCCTAATCCATGCCGTTTAAAATCTGGATAGAGGTTACGGGCAAATTCCAGGGTATCGATGACCGGCTGGGTGATCTTGGGAAGGCCATGACGCTCATAGTTGGCATTCATGAAGCCTACGTCAAAGGTAGCATTGTGGGCAACGAGAACCGTTCCCTCACAGAAGGCCTGAAATTCCTTTAAGACCTGCACCAAGGGCTTGGCACCCCGAACATGCTCATTGGTGATCCCTGTCAATTGGGTCGTAAAGGCGGACAGAGGATGGCCCGGATCGATAAACTCATCAAACTCCTCAATGACATTGCCCTTGTACATCTTAGAAGCAGCGACCTGGATCAAGTCATTGTAGATGGCTGAAAGTCCCGTCGTTTCCACGTCAAAGACCACATAAGTCACTTCATTAAGGTCCAGGTCCACCTCATTATAGGTGATGGGCACCTTGTCCTCTACGATATTGGCTTCCATCCCATAGATCAGCTGGATCCCAGCTTTCTTGGCTGCTTTAAAGCCATGTGGGAAGCTCTGCACATTGCCATGGTCAGTGATAGCCACCGCCTTGTGGCCCCACTCAGCTGCCTTGGCGATCAGCTCTTCGACTTCCGGCAGGGCATCCATCGTCGACATATTGGTATGCGCGTGGAATTCCACCCGGCGCTCGCCTTCTGGCATCAGGTCCTTGCGGGCGTAGTGCACGACTTCCTGTATATCTTGGACATTCATGGTCAAGTCGCGCGTGAAATTGTTCATTTCGATATTTCCCCGCACCCGGAGCCAGCTGTTCTTCTTGATCATGTCAAACTTCTGGGCTTCTTCCTCATTTTTGACCCATTTCTGAAGGGAAAAACTCGAGGTATAGTCGGTCATCTTAAAGCTGATCAAGACCCGACCGGTCCGTGTCACCTTGTGCTCCACGTCAAAGACTACACCCTCAAAGACAATCCGGTTCTCTTCTGTCGTGATCTCGATCATCGGAGTGATCTCGGCCTTGTCTAGCTTAGGTTTAGCTGCCACCTTCTTAGCCTTGAAGTCAAAAACTGGCTTTTCTTCAACCGCTGGTGGCGGAGCCATCTGGGCCAAGGATTCCATAGCCCGCAAGGTCTCTTCATTGGCTGCTTGGAAGATCTTTTCATTTTCCTGCTCAAATTGCGCCACTTCTTGCTCTGTCAACTCCTCATCAGACTCCACTCGACAGGTGAAATGCGGAAAACCAAAGGCTTCCAACTGCTTAGCAAGATTGGGCAAATGGTTCTTACGAAAATGCTCCGTATCAACCGAAGAAGGCCCTGAGATGATCAATTCCTGCCCTTCTGCGCGCACCTGCAAGTCTTGGTAGAGTCCCTTAAAGCCTTGACTAGCACAAGGTCCTTCCTCAAAGACCTCACGGTAGTAGGCCTGCAATAATTCCGTAGAAAAATTCTGATTGGCCACTTGGATGGTAAAGGTCGCCTGGTTTCCCGTCTTTGAAAATTCGTCCTTCAAGCGCTGGCGCAATTCCTTAAACAAAGCAATGGGCAAGACTTCCGCAAAAGCAAAGCGGAACTCCCAGACCCGACTGACCTTGTGCACCACGACTTCTTGAATCTCCGCATGCAAAAAGGCACTGGAAGATCGCATCTCCAGCGGCATATCCAGCTGATCCATTAAAATTTCAAAGGTGTTGGACATTGTTTCTCCCTTGATCTTGATTCTTTTGCTCGCTTTTGAGTGGCCTGACTCTAAGAAAAAACAGACCATTCAAAAACATTCGTAACCCTTATTCTATCACAATTTAAGGATTAATTCGAGGGAGAAGTGAAGACGAAAAAATCACCTATAGGACGGTGATTTCTCTTCATCTTTTATTCAGTTAGAGCTGATCCATCATTTATACTTCATCCCCATGACAATGGCCACAACTGCCAAAATAGGAAATAAAATTAACATCCAGATTCCAATCCACATCTGCCGTTTAAAAAGCCCGTCTAATCCACCATAGCGTTCAACGTATGATTCTTTTAGACAGGCTGGATTATACCAGACCGTCATGCTCGATCCCAGTGGAAAAGCATCTTGAAAAAGATTGCCCTTTGAGACTGTAGAATTGGTGTAAATGGTTATCCTTTGCGCCATCAAATCGATGTCGCTAGCCGCTTGATTCGTTTTCCAAGGAAGGGTCACTCGCACCACCCGATAATATTTCAGGCTATTTCGATAGGTCTGACCATCCACTCTATATTCTACAATTGAAGCCGCTACAATTTGTGCCCGCTTATAGCCAACTACCACTCCCTCAACGCTCTTTGACGAGAGGGTTTTAATCCTAACTTCTCTTCTATAGAAATGTCCAAAAAAGAGTACGACAAACAAAGGAAATCCAATAACAGCCACAGCAATGACTAGAAGTATTCTGATATCAGGCATCCCCATCACCTACTTCATCAAAATGTCTGTGATACTCAGACTCATCTTCGTTTCATCTGATATCTTCTCTACGATCGAGCTTTGTTCGCTCGTCAAAGGAAGCAACAAGAGGGTCGCTGATTGCGTTGGTAACTTAGGGTTGTTCGATAGACTATACTGGACTACTTGATCTTGGTAAACAGATTGCCCATCATAACTCCAGCTAATTTTAAAAGTTGCATCACGATCAATATTCGTTGTCGTTTTATTGACCAACATAAATACTGCATATTCTTGTTGCTCTACAGTATAAGTGTTCCCTGTATAATATACAGTGACATCCTCTTGATCGCCAACTTCCGGATGCTCCTTAACTAACTTCTTCCCCAGTTCCATCAAATCCGATGTTTTTCCTTTCAGTAGTGGTTAAAAGTACTGTAAGAATTAAAGGCCTCTTGTTTTCTATGTTCAAGGTTCTGAACTTTTTTCTCAATATCAATGTCATAATAAAAACACCTCAAAAGTTAGATTTTTCTGTCTAACTTTTGAGGTACAGTTCAAAGGGGCTCTCTCTAAAAAATATTAATCATTATCAATTTCCAAAACAATCATCAATAACATGAGATACATTCCCCATCAGATTCGTCATATCTCCAAGTTTGTATCCTAGCGCATCTGATGCGGCACCTGAAGATAAACTTTCCAAATCTCCTTTCAAGTTAACAAATCGAATTTGTAACGATTTAATAACCGTCGCAACTGCTTTTTGAGCACGAACAATACCTTGCAAATGAGCAGCTCCATAAAAAGCATCCTCCATCCCATTTCTAAATACCGTTTTAAAACCTCCTAACATAGTTAATACCGTATTAATTGTTGTCGATGCTGTGGTCAAATCTAAATCTACAGAATCAATATCTGAAATAGCAGTTCGAATTACACCTGATACCGAAATAAGTGGCTCTACAGTACTATAAAGTTTTTTCTTATTTTTATCATCAGATTTTAACTTGTAGTATATTTTAGTTGGAAATTCATTAACAATTGTTTGGAGATCATATTTAGCAGTGGTCATCACCTTGTTTGTATGTTCAACAGCAGCTTTTACACTATCAAGATAATCACTAAATGCTGGAGACATTTGATTGGCTAAAGCCTCAGATTTAACATCTATTTGATCGTCAAAAGCACTAATTACATCACGATCATCGAATATACCACTCTCCTCTAAGTAAGCATTATAATCCTGTGAAACACTAATATTTACATCTGGAATCGAACTGAAATTTAAAGTGTCAATATTTCTGGCCAATCCTCTATCAGTTTCTTCTAAAGCTGATTTAATAAGCTCAGCTACTGAAATAGTATATGAAATGCAAGAGATAATTGTTTGAATATTTTGTGCTAACACTTTTAAAATTTCATCAACAGCTTGTGGAATTCCATCACCAAAATGAGAGCGATTTGCCAATCCATTTGTACTTTTTTCAATCATATCCTCAAATGAATTCACAAGTTCTGCACCTTTGGTTCCAAATTTCGTATACATGTTTGCTTGAGGCCATATATTCCCGTATTTCCCTTCAGAAGCTATTTTATGCATATTGATATCTGCCTCTATATTTAAAGCATTTGAGTTCATGCCATTCAGCTTAGAAGTAATTGCTCCATGATTAAATACATTTCCAGCACTATCTAAATAATCATAAAATATACTGGAACCTCTCCAATCAAATTTTCTTGAAAACTCGTATGAATCATAGTTACTAAGTGTATCAAAAGTTCCTGTAATACTATTATAGTGACTATAAGCCTTGTCTATCTTTTGGATAGCTTCAATTAAACTTATCGATTGTAAATGTTGGAAGACCACCTCCTTAAGATTATTTGTGCGACTCGACAAATTATTCAGAACATTTTCATTTGCTTGAAGAGTTTGTTGAGTAACTGATGCTAAATTTTGTGCCTGTTTTAAACATACTTTTAAATTAGTAATCAAAATTGTCATAGATGTAGTATCTATTTTAACTTGTAGTGAATCTCCACTTTTTGGTAATAAATCTCTGGTAGTTGTATTTTCAGGAGTGACCGCAAAATCAAGAATACCATCTCCTTCTATATCAACAGTAAATAATTGTTCTAGAACTATTTGCTTTGTATATTGCATAGCTTCTTCATTTTTTCTATATGCTGTCATATTATGATAAATTGGTAAATCAATTGCAACAACTCTCCCTGGATATTTTGTTTCCATGCTTATTCCAGTAAAATCTAGTATTCCTGGAGTATTAGCATCTAACAACCATTGCAAAAATGCTCCATCTAGTGCCTGTCCTTCAAATTGAATTTCTAATTTATTTTGATTCCATACTAAATTAGTCAATACATCACGAGTTGAGGAAAAAGTAATTGATTGTCCCTTGTAATTTTTCCTTAATTCTTCTATCCGCTTAGCTTCTTTTTCCGAGGATTTTAACATTTCAGGAGAAATATTCTTTAAAGATGAAAAGTAGGTCCAGTATTGCTTAAGCACTTTATCACTTGGCATACTCAGCCCTGTTTGATTAGTTTTCACTTCAACCATGGTTTTGAAATGATCAAAATCTTTATTTACTAGAATTTCATTAAATAATTTAGAATCTCCGTCCTTAATCATCTGCTGAGCTGTTTTCCCATTTACTGACTGAGGAGCCCCCTGATACCCGAAATTATAGGGTACTTGTCTCTCCAATGCTACTCGTCCGCTATGAAATTCTCCATAGGAATGTCCCGTTGTTGTTGTGATATAGTTTCCTTTTGCTTCTACTCTATCATAAAAATCAAGTGCAGGTTTGTTCTTTTTTTTAAGATATAACGAATCATTGATACCAATTGCAGCATCTACAATAATATCTTTATGACCGTCAGCTTTATAGTTAGTTCCTGCGTAAGAGATATAGGTTTCTTCTGTAAACTTATCATATACAGCAATTGCGGCAACTCCCGAATCTTTATCGTACATGCAGTCTACGATTTCATAACTACTACTATCCACGCCAGCATCATCCAAAACCCCTACAGCCATCTCTGTTGGATTTTTACGACCAGCAGTATAGGCTATCTCGTATTTATATACAGCATCAGATAAGACGGCTGACATTTCAACTCGACGATTACTTTTTTCAATTTCATTCATTGATTATCCTCCCGTTGTTTAAATATAGTTAAATCTATTTGAACAGCCTCATCCTTAGATTCCATTAGTATTGAAATTCCATAGATTGTTCCACTAGAGTAATCTAATATTATTCGACAGGTCGTATCTTCTGGCATATCGTACTTATTTTTAAGATATTTATAGAGGTCAGAATGATTTTCAGGCTGGTAGATAATATCGCTCAATTCAGTTTCAGCACTCTTAAAGGTTTCTTTTATATTCAAGGAAGCGAAATAATCTCTTTGTACTACCAAATTAAGAATTTCTTCGTCAAACAAAGGTTCTAACTTCGATTCGTACTGTAATCTCCCATTAGAGTAAGTAACAGGAACTGTTTCTTCATTATCCCCAATTTTTATTGTATACTCACCCTTAATGTCAGATTGGCTAGTATCTAAGAATACTTTATAATCCTTTACTACGTTTCCACTCTCTATATAAATACTATTTTTGTAAAGCTTTAACCCATTAAACTCTTTCTTGTCTTTTTCCAAAAATTCAAACATAGGTTCAAACGTTTTTTCAAATTCGTACTGTTCCTTTGTTCTGTTTTTGGGAATAGTTTCACCACCCAAACTACATCCATTTAATAACGATGCTGTCATAAGTATAACTCCTCCTATCAGTAGCCATAAAATTATTTTTATTTTTTTCATCTTTCTTTACTCCGCGATTACAATGTTCACTATTGACTCGTGATTGCGTCTTTAATCATGCGTTTAGCGCATCAATCCCTTGATCTTAATGTATGTACTCTCACAAATAAAATAATGGACTTGTTTTTCTAATATAGACTCTCGTAGAGGTTTCTTTGCAACAGGTACAACGGTTTGATCATTGAGTCTCATGCTTACCAAGGCTTGTTTGAAACCTTTTGCTAAGCGCAACGGTGCCTCGATATTACGAGAAATACTTTGGTTCGTTATTACAATTGATGCATAGCCAACAAATAGACCTTGTTTAAAGATAAACTCTAGTCTCTTCTGTGCAATAGGTGTTAGATTTCCAATGATCTCCGTTACATTATAAAGAACAATAGTAGCTACTTGTTCCGTCAATCCTTCTTGGATACGTTTATTTATCTCATTTTCAAGTAGTTCCAACCTATTTTCTATATCTTGTATTACATTCTCACAGATAACTTTCTTATCAAATCTTTCTAAGTTTAGTTTAGAAAATTGTGGCGCCAACACAATTACCTTTTGCTTGCTGCGAGCAATTTGTTTAACGAATTGTGTCATCTGCTCTTCTTTGTCTGTCAGATAGAGAAGGTTGCCTTTCTTGAGATCCCATGTCTCAGGCTCAACTGTTTCCAGATCCAATCCGAGTGGCACTTTTCCTTCATCCAGCAAGGCTGCTACATCCTCACGTCCATAGAAGGTTGCTTCTGTCAACTCATCTGGCACCATTGGGATGCCTGCTGGTGTGCGGCCTGTCCACATCTCTTTAAGACTTTGGACTTGGTCTCGGAGGTTGTTGATGATTTGGATATCATTGTCCCCTGCGACTGGTAGGGCGAACTGGACGACATCGACTTCGTCACGCTTCATGAGAGCGCGTCCCTTGATGTCTTCCATAGTAGACGCCAGTGGGGTTGCTCCCACGATACCGCGGACTTCAGAGAAATCATTTTGTGGCAAGGTCAGCTGGTGCTTGAAGTTTGAATAGAGTTGAGCCCGTAGGTTGTTCTGACGGCTAGCTGTGATGATCAAGTGCACACCGATGCTGAGACCTTCACGGGAGATCCGCATGAAGAGCTTGAAGAGGTCTGTCTCATAAGGCTCGTCCTTCATAGACTCATAACTATCCATGAGGATGACCATGGTTGGCTCTTGCTTACCGGTCACTTCACGGTAGAGGGCGATGGTGCCGACACCATGCTCCGAGAGGAGCTTCTTACGGCGATCCAACTCGCGATTGATGATTCGGATGAATTTCTGGATTTTCTCCGTCTGATCCAGCAAGAGGCTATCGGCCACATGCGGCAATTGAGTCAAGGGTGCTAAACCGTTGGTCCCGAAATCCAGCAGGTACATGGTCAGGTTTTCTGGACTCTGCTTACGAGCTAGATCCATTGCGGCAGTCTGTAGGAAAGTGGTCTTTCCTGTACTTGGACTTCCGTAAAGGAGGATATTGCCATCTTTTGATAGGTCGATAGCGACAGCTTCTTGCTTTTGCGCTTGCGGGATATCGGCGACCCCGATTAGGACGCTTGGAGCTGTCCGTTTTTGCCAAGCCTCGATCGGCACGACCTTGTCCAACTCATCCAGCGTGATCCGCTCTTTGAGCGGTGGCAACCACGGTTGGGCCACAGCTGCGATCCCTTCTTGTTGGTGCAAGTGGTTGATTTCCTGCACGATGACATCCAGCTCTGTTGGCACTTCCTTGATTTCTTCTGCCATATCCAGACCGGATAGGTCTTGGTTGAGGACTTCGTATTGGCCCAGTTCATTAATCAAATAGATGGTATGGTCTTCGATCCCTAGCTGATCTTTCTCAGGCTGATAGTCTGCTCCTGACCAAGCGGTTTGGAAGAGTTCATAGACTTCGTTATTTCCGACTTGGAGGTAGGCACGACCGGTTTGGGTGATCTCAGCCGCATCTGCCGTCCGCAGCATCTCCATAGAGTCACCACGGTCTGCCACCTTGAGGGCTAGCTTGAAGCGGGAGTTGGACCAGATCTGGTCATCCACGACCCCAGAAGGTTTTTGCGTCGCAAGGATCAAGTGTACCCCGAGGGAACGCCCGACACGCGCGATAGAGACCAATTCCTTGATGAAGTCAGGTTGGTTGACCTTGAGTTCGGCGAACTCATCACTGATTAAGAAGAGGTGAGGTAGCGGTTCTGTCGCTTCACCCAGTTTAAATTTCTTTTGATATTGGTTGATATGGTTAACCCCATATTGACCAAAGAGCCGCTCCCGACGATGGATCTCCGCATTGATAGAGGCTAGGGCCCGCATAGACTGGGCACCATCCAAGTTGGTGATGGTCCCAAGCAAGTGAGGCAGATCCTTGAAGAGGTTGGCCATTCCCCCACCCTTGTAGTCGATGAGGAGGAAAGCCACATCATGTGGATGGAAGTTGACAGCAAGGCTCAGGATATAAGACTGAATGGTTTCAGACTTACCGGAACCGGTTGTCCCTGCGATCAAGCCGTGTGGTCCATGGGCTTTTTCATGGAGATTGAGGTAGACCAAATCGTCCTTCCCGCGCAGACCGATCGGCACGGCCAAACTTTGGTAAGGGGCATGGCTCTCCCAACGACTCAAGACCTTGAGGTCATTGAAAGTTTCCGCTTGGTACATTTCAAGGAAGGTCACCGAGTCTGGAATCGAGCTCTTGAGCTGTTGGATATGTTTCAGTGGGGCTAGGCCGCGCGAGATGGCTTCCTTGTCATAGCCTTCAGGGAAGTGATCCAATTGAAAGTCAAGCTCCCGAAGAACCCCTTCTTGCAAGAGCAATTGCCCTTGGTTACGGTCCTTGATAGAGATAACGGTTTGGATATTTTCAGAAAGTGATGAGAGCACGTCTGCCACATAGATGATGGAGCAGCCGAGCTCTGTCGGATCCTCACGGAAGAACTCCATGATGACATGGTCCAAAATCAAAGTCTCATCGGTGATGAGGACCACATAGTGAGGATGGAAGATCTTGGTATCATTGGCTTTTTCTTCCTCTTTTTGCGCCTTGCGGAGCTTGAGGATCTGGTTGAGACTGTTCAAGACCTGATCGCGTGTCCGCTGATTGTAGACGAAGCTACGGACATTCATGTCTTGCAGAGTTGCATGAGGCAACCAGCGCATCCAATCCCAGCTTTCTTTTTCTTCTTCTGGAATGATCGGAATAATGGTCAGATCATGATAAGAGTGAAAGACAGCCAATTGGGCAACGAGGAGTTGCAACTGCTCTAACACGATAGGACGAGGACCGACATACCCTACAGGTCCCCGATTAAGGCTAGCTACAATCGGAAGATTGTCGATCTTTTGGTGAGCTTGGAAAAGAGCGTAGCCTTCTTCTTCCAAGGCATCTTTCTTCCCACTACGCTCTTCCTGACCATATTTGAGCTCATAGCTGGTTGGAACCTTGCCCAAGCCCAAGCGATAGGCCAAAAAATCAAAATGAAGGGGTGTTTTTTCGTAGATCCGCGAATCATAGCGTTTGACCATCTTTGTCAAGTCTTCAATCGCTGGGAAATGGTAAAACATGCCTTCTCGTTGTTTCCGAGATAGCTGTTCCAAGTCCTTGGCCTTATCCTTGAGATAGAGATGGTAGAGCTCCACACGCTCTTTCTTGTCTTCTTTGTATTTCTTACGATTCTTGAAGAATCCTTGAACCGAAAAGATCACACTAACCACAGACATGGATACTGTCGCGATGATATAGAGACCCCGCGGTTGGAAAATGGTGATCAAGAGAGTCACCCCAACCATGATGAGGGGTGGCATGATCAACTTCAAGAGTTCATCTGATGGCTTTTGAGGCTCCGCTCCCGGAGGATTGATCAAGATCTTGTCTTCCGAACTCCGGTAGATGATCCGCGGAGAACGGTGGTACTCTGGATAGTCCTTGTAGAAGTCATAGCGTGAATGCAAACGCGGCACTAGATAAGGACTTACTTCTACAGCCCCTTCCACGCCAAATTCTTCTGGATAGAGCTTAAAGGTCACATCTCCAATGGCCAGCTCATCCCCAAAGGCCAGTGGAAAAGTCGCTTCACTGACGAGTTTATGGTTATGGTAGAGTTTTCCAGATAAGAGCTGACAAGTCCAAGTCTGCTCTTTTTTCACAAGGAGAAAGCGTACTGGATAGTGCAAGCGCACATCCGCACCCTTTTCATCTGCTACGAGGATTTCTTCCTTGTCTAGCAGTTCATAGGTATGGACTTCACCTGTCGCCAAGTAGCAGACCACATCCCCAAGGATCTTGCTATTTTCAAGCACGCCCTTGTCTTCACCATACTGGTAGGAGATTTCCCCTTGACTCCATTGGAAATGAAGGGGATTTTCTTGCGAAGCCAGGGTCAACTGAGCTGTTTCTTGATTCGATACGGTCGCTGTTTTTCCCTCTTCTAGCGCTAGCTCATAGCGAAAACCTTTTTTATAGAGTATGATACGTTTTTTCATAGACTACTCCTTATGGTCACTAGACTCAGTCGAGCTTGCAGTTGTAGAAGACAAGCTTTCTGTTGAGGAGCCTTCTGTAGACGAAGCCGTTGTTGAGCTGCTAGTGGAAACTTTGGTTTCATCTGTCTCTGCTTCCAAGAGTTTAGAGCGGGCATCCCAGTATTTCTTGTATTCGCCTTCTAACTCAGAGAGTTTCTTCTCGCGCTGTTCACCAGAGAGTTTTTCGCTATCACGTGTCGCCTTGATTTCTTTACGAAGGGCATAGATGATCAAGTCTGAATCGTCGATCCGCTTGGCTGTATCCAGCGCTTGGGTAAAGTCATGACGGCCGATATAGATCCAGTAGTGGAGATAGAGGCTATCTGACTTGAGTGTGACGTTGTTAAGGATGACCTTCTTTTGCTCCTCTGAGAAATTCAAGCCTTGTAAATAAGACGTTGCCAACTCATATTTCTGTGTCGTTGGAAGACTGCTTGGAGCCACTCCCTCCAACTCATCGATCACACCGGTGTAATCTACCTTGAGATAGGCTGTATCCGCTTGAAGCAACTTTTCTTTAAAGGGTGCTTGGAAAAAGACCAAATAAATCAAAGGCAAGAGTAAGAGGGCCACTACAGCTGAAAGCCACACTGTTGCCAACTTAAAGATTCGGTGTTGACGGCTTGAAACCAAGGTCAAGGTCTTTTCTTCCTCTTCCTTGCGTTCTTTGTAGGCTTTCTCTAAGAGAACTTTCATCTCTTCTAAGCTCGCAGCATCACGAATTTCCACCAAGAAATCAGGTAGATCTTCTAATTCAAGTGTCCCTTGATAGAGCTCCATGAAATCCCAGTCCCCAAAAAGAGTGACCGCATAGCACTTGGCCTGACGCAAGAATTCCACTTGATCCCACCTGCGTGGCACCATCATCCCCGGAACTCCACGGTAAGCGATCTTGACTTGCGCATCCTTGGTCACAAACAAATTGATGGGATGCACCACAAAGGTCACCGGAAGCTCCAAGGCTGGCGCCAAATCCAAGACATTGATAGCTAGACGCAGACGGTCTGAAACCGGTAATTTCTTGATTTCTTCAGCACTCAAGCCTAGCGCATCAGTCTGATAGGTCAGATGAATCTGGTCTTGATCCGCTGTCATGCTTTGCTCTAAAAACAAGGGATGATGGAGATCCAAAATCCATAAATTGCGTAAATCCTGGCTATCCACTTCTGAACGCTTGAGGTCCAGCCGCCAGCTCGTTTCTTCTTTTTCAAAACGGAAGACTTGTTCTTCCAGTGTAAATTGTTCTTCTTTCACCTTACCACTCCTCAATTTCGATCAGATCACCACTCGTGATCGGATACTCTTGTACCACCTTGCCTTCATCCAGCAAGATGCCTTTATTTACCACGCGCAACTGATACTTGCTTCTAGGCTCCATGGCAGATCCAAAGATCTGATCCAATTCCCGAATCAAGCGTCGCACCTCCATCCGCGTTGGGATTCGGAGGTCATGGCTTGCACCATTCATACGGAAGGTGACATTGATATGTTGGTCCATTTAGGCCTCTTTTCTATAGATTCGATAGGAAATATAGCCAGCAATCCCAAAGAGAAGGGCACTCCAAGCCAGCATTTGCAAGGCTGGAATAAAATCCGCCAAGCTGGCCGAATTGTCCCCCACATTGGACTCGAATTTAGATAATTTTTGATTTTCAGGCTGGAACAGGTCCGCTTCAGGCTCTGTTTTTTTCTTTCCCTTTATAGCAGAAAACAACTGGCCGTCTGAATCGGTCAATTGTTTCTCTTGCTTGCGTTTTTCATCTGCTAATTTTTTCTGATCCTTCTCATTGAAAAGAGACTCAGTGGCATCCAATTGGCCACCAAGTGTCTTTTCCTCTTCTGTCTCAAGACGTGAGTTGTTGACCTGCAGACGATTATCAATAAAATCATCTGCAGAAACAACAGCTACTGGCAAGAGACTAAAGACAAAGAGAAGATACATCATTTTTTTCATAAGCTTGATTCAATTTCCTTTGTTTGAGTAAACTTCTTTGGAAGGAAGATGTTGGCAACAGTCAAAAGGCCGAAGAAAACCAACAATCCAAAGAAGACGGTAAATCCAGCTGTTTGTCCATCAAAGTAACCCGCAAACTGTCCTTCTAGAATAGAGAGGAGGTTAATATTTTTCACAAATGCTGGAAGGCCCGACAAGGTCGCAGTCGTTCCGATCGCGCTTGATAGGTAGACATAGCTGATCAACATGAAGAAGGCCAGTCCCATTCCAATCACACGGAAGTGTTTCAAGAGAAGGTATTGCAGTTGTACCAATACAAACCCCGCCAATACTGCTAGTAACACCCACGAAGGAACATATTCACGACCAACAGAGAGTTGGATACTTGAAATCATTCCGATCACAAGTCCAAGGATAAGGGAAAGTCCTACAAGGACACCGACAGTTAAGAGATCCGATTCTTGCAAACGATTCAATTTGAAACGGTCTTTCACCTTGCGAATAATTGGTTGCGTCGCAAAGAGATAAGCTGTAAAGAGGCTCAAGACTTCCAACATAAAGATCCAGATAAATGGACGGTAGACATTGATGGTCGCTTTCACAGAAGAAGATTTCTCTGCAACTGGATTTGACAAGAAGTCGAGCAAGACTTCATTCGGTACTCCGTTTTCATAGGCATTGTTGAAGACTTTACGGAAGGCTTCGACGAAGTTCCCGTTTTCAGACAATTCCTTGTCGAATTCACCCATCAAACTTTCCGCATTACTAGACAATTTCTCTGTATTGCCTTGGGCTTTTTCCAATTCTTTGTTCAATTGGCTAAAGATTTCATTGGTAGAGTTAGCAGCTTCTACATTGCTACGAGACGAGCTCTTGACGCCTTCTGTCGAGCTCAATAATGACGTGTATTCAGAACCAAGAGCTGACAAATCTGCATCGGTCTTGGTTTGAGCCTGTGTCACTGTTTCTTGTGCAGCTGAGATAGCTTCTAAGCGTTTTTGAAGGTCTGCATACTGCGCCAATTGATCGTTGATATTTTGGGTCAGATCTTTGTTGGTGTTTTCGATTGCTTGAAGATTGGCCTGCAATTGTGGTCCCAACTCTTGCAACTGTTGGAGTGTACCATCTAACTGGGCTTTCACACTCTTCGTTGCATCCCCAGATTCATCCGTTTCAATACTCTTACGGTAGTCCTTCATGTTACTTGAAACAGCAGCCTTCACGATGTCGACCAAAGCGTTTGTCAAATCCATATCTTCGATTGGATCATAGAGTGAATGACGAACATGGTTGTCATCTTCTGGATAGTAGGCATCGATCAATGCTCCTGCGCGTTGATAATCCAAGGCGATTTCACTAGCTTTCGATGCATAGTTAGCGACAGCTGTTTTCAAATCTTCTGCTGATACCGTCACACTGGTTGAAGAAACCCCATTGACAAGGACTTCAACATCAATCGCGCTTGGCATGGCTCCTCCATCTTCAACAAGGTGAATTTGAATTTGTTTGCCATCTTTCAGTTCGACTTCCTGATCGCCGCTACCTGCATAAGTATGTCCATCATAGGTCCAAGTATCAACCTTGACTCCTGCTGGCACTTGGATGCTAACCTTCTGTTTTCCAGATTTAGCATTAAGGACATCCGCAACTGCCGTTGATTTGGCATCCACTTCAGTAGCCAATCGTTTCAAGTCACCGGCGTTCCCTTTTGGATGCGCCTTTGTTCCAGCAAAAGCACTATCAAAATTAATCGCTGCGTTGAGATTTCCATACTTATTCAAATTCAGACTAGCAGGATCTAAAGACGGAAGTTTTTCAATTGCGTTACGAATGTCCGCATCTGCCTTATCACGTGCCTCACTTAAGGTCTTGATAGTCGTCTTTCCAAGCAAGGTACGAAGAGTGACTTTGTCTCCTTCTTTTAGACCATAGTAGTCAAGGATCTTCGCTTTTACAGAAGACTCGATGTTCTTTTCGTGATCATCTAATTTGTCGCGTTCTGCCTTGATCCCTTTTTCGAGGTCTGCCACACGATCATTCACATCCTTAGTCAAACTTGCATAAGTCTTGGTAGCTGAAGGATCTCCTTCACCCTCCGCCGGCTGACTCAATTGTTTGGTAATCGCTTCTTGATTTTGTTGCAACCTCTTGTACAAGTCCTGAGTTTTTTCACTGACAACAGACTGATTCATAGCCATCAATTGGTTCATGAATTCTTCATGGCTGATCTTATCCGCAGAACGTTGCTTAATCAACAAATCAAAATTTTGACCGTACTGATCTTGAGATTGGCTCAATTGATCAAAGGCCTGTGTATAGGATTCAAGGGCTGTCTTCAGAGCATTGTTGGACTCAACGGATGAGGTAGACAAGCTATAGAGACCTGGGAAGATATTCTTGGAATCTAAAGCCGATTCCAACAAGTTACTCCGGTAAGAACCAATGTTGGTCGATTGGATTTTATTGCTTGTCTCTACGTTCTTTTGAGCTGTATAAAGATTGCTTAAAATGCTGACCATATACATATCGACCAGTTGGCTATTCAAGTCTGAAACAATATCCTTGGCAACTTTAGTTGCCTCATTTTCAACTTGAGAATTTCCAGCAGCATTGACCTTATAAGTAACGGTGGTCTTCTCTGCATTAACCGCATTCACTTCCAAGACCTTCTCTGAGAAGTCACTTGGAATGACGATCATCAACTGGTACTTGCCATCTGCAAGCCCTGACTCAGCAGCTCCACGAGGGAGTACAGACCAGTTTTGCGAATTATCCCGTTCGATATTCTTTACATAGCTAGCCCCAAGGTTATATTCTTTATCATTCAGTTTGACCGCCTTGTCTTCATTGACAACCGCAATGTTGAGCTTGGTGTTTTCTGTCGTTTGCACGGTCTTTGCTTCGTTTTGCTTTTGGTCCTTTTGAACAGTGGTATAAAGACCCACGACAGATCCCATCAAAAGGAGCACAACCGCACTCTGACCGATGTATTTTAACCATTTTTTATTTTTAACTTCCATACCTTTTCCTTTTTCTAATTCATAGATACAAAATAGGGGTTAGGAATTAAGAATCTAACCCCTATTTTCTATATATCAAAAGACAAAAGGGTGATCTACCTACAAGAAGTAAGATCACCTCCAAGACTATCTTAGTGGATTTGTGCAGCGATATCTTGGTCAGTTTGTTCAACGATATCAGCAACTTTGATCAATTGACCGTTGATATCTTCCAACAATTGAGCGAATTGTTTGATTTTTGGAGACAATTCGTTGAATTGTGCTTCAAAGCTATCAAATGCAGATCCATCCCAGTTTGCGTCGATGACTTGTTGTTCATGTGTCAAAGTGTTAAGGATTTGATCGATTTCTTGAGAACCTTGTGCATAGCGTTGTGCTGATTGACGTAGTTCTTCTGGAGTTAATTTAATTTGAGTCATATGTTTCTCCTTTTTGGGCTGATACCCTTATATTTTTCATAAACAACACATTTAGTACGAATTAGTAAAATTCCAGATAATTGTATATTTTACCTTTTACTCCCTATTTGTATCATTTACTTAAAAATATCTTAATGAAATATTGCAAGAAAGTCAAGTTTAAAGGGCTAACTGATAAAACTTTGTAACTTTGTCACAGTTTCGAAATGTTTTGTCATGAAATTGTAATGTTTTTCCTAAAACCTTTGCCCCAGTAGTCTTTACATAGTATTATTTTCATGAACAAAATTAGACACTCCGTATCTTAACATTAACTTGACACTTTTATAAATATTGTTGATATTAAATGTCTTAAACAATAATTTACGCTATTATTGTATATTTTTTCATATAAATGACTTTGAGGTTGGTTTATGGTATAATGAAGACTGTATAGAACTTGTTTTATGCAAGATCGAACACTACTAAAACCTACAAGGAGTTTTTATGAAAAAAATATTATTGACCTCTGTCTGCCTCCTAGCTCTCACCGCATGTAGCCAAGGCCAAGCAGAAAAAGGTAAAACTTCAACAACATCTAGCCAAAGAACTTCCCAAGTGAAAAAAGAAAAAGAAGAGAACGTTCGAACCAAAATTTTCTCCACAGAACTTAACGATCACCATCAAAACAAAATTCAAGTCGGCTACAAAAAAGAAGAAATTGTCTCTTTTACTTTTCTTAGTTTTGAACCCATTTCCTCTGATTTGCAAGACTTGGATCTTTCCGAATTAAAGGAAATCTACCAAGAAGAATTAGAACAGAGCGATATCTATAAAAGCTTAAATGGCAAGCCTGGACTTAGCTTCCGCATTCAAATTTCGAAAGATAAACAATCCTATGCTAAGGTCTTACATGCTGACTTCTCAAAAATCAAGAAAGATGAGTTTGCTTCCATCTACGGAGATCAAGGGGAGGAAGAAACAGCCGAGTTCAAGAAATATCTCAATGGTAAACCACAAGATTTCTTTACTTACATCGAAGATCAAGGACTAAAAGAAGAAAAATAAAAAAGCTTCCTGAGTATCGTCACCACAATGGTGAGATCTCAGAAAGCTTTTTCTTATTTGTTCAAGATTGAAAGGGTTTCAAGGAGATTGTCCGCATGAACTTCGATGGTATCTCCTGTCGCTTTGATTTTCACTTCAACGATGCCTTCAGCTGCTTTCTTACCAACTGTTACGCGGATTGGAAGTCCAATCAAATCACTATCGCTGAATTTGACACCAGCGCGTTCATTTCGGTCATCCACCAAGACTTCGTAGCCTTTATTCACCAAGGCTTCTTCGATCCGATCGGTCAAAGCAAGACTCGCTTCATCCTTGACATTGACTGGAATCAAATGCACATCAAATGGCGCCAATTCTTTAGGGAAGTTAATTCCCCAAGCATAACGGTATTCCCCTTTTGGAGTCTTATTGACAAAGAGGCGTGCATGTTGCTCCATAACGGCTGAAAGAAGACGACTGACACCGATCCCATAGCAGCCCATGATGATTGGAACCGCACGACCGTTTTCGTCCAAAACATCTGCTCCCATGCTAGCGGAGTAGCGTGTGCCGAGTTTGAAAATGTGACCGATTTCGATTCCACGCGCAAAGTTCAAGACTCCTTTCCCATCTGGTGAGATCTCGCCTTCACGAACTTCACGGATATCGACGTATTCTGCAGTAAAGTCACGTCCTGGGTTGACACCAGTCAAGTGGTAGCCTGTTTCATTGGCACCGACTACTGCATTACGGCTGTCTTGGACCTTGCGGTCTGCGATAATCTTAACATTTTCAGGAAGATCAACTGGACCGAGAGAGCCAAAATCAGCTCCCAATAATTCTTTTACTTCCACTTCGGTTGCAGGTTCAAAGAAGTCTGCGCCGAGGTGGTTTTTCAACTTCACTTCATTGAGCTGATCATTACCTACGAGAAGGGCAACAACAGGCTCACCATCTGCGATGTAAACCAAAGTCTTGATAGTAGCTTCTTCTGGAACATTCAAGAATGCAGCTACTTCATCAATCGATTTGACACCTGGTGTTTCCACGCGCTTCACTTCTTCTTCCGCCACAACACGGTTACTTGGCTTGTATTCGTTAGTAGCCATTTCCAAGTTGGCAGCATAGGTTGATTCACTTGAATAGGCAATGGTATCTTCCCCAGAGACCATCCATTTGAGCAATTCTGCTTTGATTTCTTCTTGGACTTCTGCTGGGATCTCATCAAAGGAAGCCACTGATTTGTCTAAAACAACCCAACGATCCAAGTCTGTACGAGCAGGTGTAACAGCCATAAACTCTTGGCTATCTTTTCCGCCCATGGCACCACCATCACCGATGATGGCTTTGTAGTCGATGCCACTGCGGGTGAAGATCCGCTCATAAGCTGCTTTGTACTCATCATAAGTGACATCCAAGCTATCGTAGTTCGCATGGAAGCTGTAACCATCTTTCATGATGAACTCACGGGTCCGAAGAAGACCGTTCCGTGGGCGTTTTTCATCGCGGTATTTTGGTTGAATTTGGTAGAGATTCAACGGCAATTGTTTGTAAGATTTTACTGAGTCGCGCACAATAGCGGTAAAGGTTTCTTCGTGAGTTGGACCCAAGATAAAGTCAGAGCCTTCACGGTTTTTCAACTTATAAAGGTCTTCCCCGTAAGTTTCGTAACGACCAGATTCACGCCAGAGATCTGCACTCAAAAGGGCTGGAGCTAGCATTTCTACTGCTCCAATTTTTTCGAATTCTTGGCGCATGATGCCTTTTGCTTTTTCAATCACTCGATTGGCTAATGGCAGATAAGAATAAACACCAGCTGATACTTGGCGAACATAACCTGCACGCAACATCAAAGCATGGCTAATGACCTGGGCATCGCTTGGCATTTCGCGAAGCGTTGGAATCAACATTTTACTTTGTTTCATGGACAATATCCTTTTCTATTTCAAAAATAATTTCATAATATCATTCCAGGTGACAGCAATCATCAAAATAACCATTACAGCTACACCTGCAAGCGTCATATAGGTTTCTACTTCTTGTTTCAATGGCTTTCTCCGGACGACCTCGATCAAATTGATCAAGATTTTCCCGCCATCCAAAGCCGGAATCGGGATTAGATTGAAGATCCCAATATTAATAGAGAGCATAGCCATAAGAGACAAGACTGCTGGAATCCCTAATTGAGCAGCTTGTGAGCTGGCATTGTAGATGGCAACCGGACCACCCAGTTTATTGAGACTAAAGTGGAAAATGATATCTTTCAAAGCTCCCAAAATTCGTGTCGCTGTATTCCAGGTATCTGTAAAACCAGACAAGAGTTTATCCACAAATCCTGTCTTAAGGCCATTTGTCACACCCAGATAGTAACGATTCCCTGACTTGGTTGGCTTCACTTTGACTTCTTTTTCTTGGCCGTCTGTTTTGACTTTCAGGGTCAATTCAGGAGCCGTCTTGCTGTCCTTGGTTGCTTTCTCGACAGCATCTGTCAGTTCATCCCAGTTGCTAACGGTATCGTTGTTGACTTGAAGGATCTGAACATTGCTTTTGACACCGACCTTAGCCAGCGCCCCATCAGGTGCCACCTGAACATTGTTGCTGTAGTAGTCAATCGCACCACCACGCATAAAAGCTAGAAGTGAGTAGACGACAATACTGAGAATAAAGTTGTTCATAGGACCCGCAAAGTTGGTAATCAATCGTCCCCAAATGCTGGCATTCTGATACTGAACATCTCTCGGCGCAATCCGCACTTCTGTCCCATCTTCCTCAACGATGGTCGCATCATGATCAACACTATAGGTCTTGGTCTCATCGAGAACCAAGCCCGTAATTTCCAGTTTATCTTCAAAGTCAAACTGGGTGACATTCATGGGAAGGGCTGTCTGATCCAGATTCTTTCCTGAAAGATTGATCCGGACGACCTTACCAGCCTCATTTAGCGTCAAGCTGACAGGCGTTCCGGTTTTAATCTCAGTTGTGTCCTCACCCCAGCCAGCCATACGAACATAGCCACCTAAAGGTAGAATGCGAATGGTATAAGCTGTTCCATCTTGACCAATATGGGCAAAGATCTTGGGACCCATCCCGATCGAGAATTCTCGCACCAGGATGCCCGATTTTTTTGCAAAATAGAAATGACCAAACTCGTGAACGAGAACGATCACTCCAAAAATAACAATAAAGGCAATAAATTGCATCGTTCTATACGTGGTTTCCTTTCTATTTCTTCTGTCTTAGAACAAGCCCAAGAAATGCATCAAGGGAAAGACAAAAATCAAACTATCAAAGCGGTCTAGAACACCACCATGTCCTGGGATAAATTTCCCAGAATCCTTGACACCAAAGTGGCGTTTGATCGCACTCTCTACGAGGTCGCCAAACTGACCTGCAATGCTAAAGAGGATGGTAAAGAAGATCATAGCAAGAAAACCATGTCCACCCGCCACAGAACGATCCACGATCATATAGATCACAGTTACCGCAACTGCAGACAAGATTCCCCCAAGACTGCCCTCAATCGTTTTATTAGGAGAAACCGCAGGCATGAGCTTGCGTTTCCCAAACCGACTTCCTACTAGATAAGCACCTGAATCTGTAGCCCAGACAATAAAGAGGGCCAATAAGACCTTATCAATACCAGCAATTCGCGCATCTACTAAGGAATGGAAACCAAGTCCAACATAAAAGCTAGAGGCAATGGGATAGACCACGTCTTCATAATTGTAATTCTGAGCAAGAACAGTTGTTCCCATGAGAATCAGGACAACCAAACCATAAGCAATCATATTGCCATCTGCTGGAAGGTAAGGGAGGTAGTCCTCGATCGGCAAGGTCAAAACGAAGGCCGCTAACATGGCTAGCGCTCCTTCAAAGGTCGCTGTCTCAAGCCCCTTCATCTTGAGCAATTCATGAACCCCTAGCATGGCGATCAAGCCAATCACAATCTGGAAGAACACTCCTCCAACCATTACTGTTGGAATGAAAAAGAGCAGGGCAATTCCTCCAAAAATCACACGTTTTTGTAAATCTTTCGTCATCATCTTCTCCTAAACACCACCAAATCTCCGATGGCGATGGCTATATTCTACTATGGCACTTCGTAGTGCTTCATCTCCAAAATCTGGCCACATCACATCTGTGAAATACAACTCGCTATAAGCAGCCTGCCAAGGAAGGAAATTACTCAAACGGATCTCTCCGCTGGTACGGATAATCAAATCCGGATCCCTTAGGACACGTGGCAAACTCTCAGTATAGAGAGAATCTGCGATCATCTCTTCTGTGATATCTTCTGGACTGAACTTCGCATCCAAGACCTCTTGGGCGATCTGCTTCACAGCCTGGGTGATCTCTGCACGTCCACCATAGTTAAGCGCAAAATTCAAGATCAAACCCGTATTGAGGTGGGTCATCGCTTCTGCTCTTTCCAAAGCCTCCAGCGTTTCTTTTGGTAATTTCTTAGTGTCACCAATCATTTGAATCTTGACATTGTTGCGATGCAATTCGGGGACGAAACGATCATAAAACTCGACCGGCAAGTGCATGATGAACTTGACTTCATCTTCAGGGCGTGTCCAGTTTTCCGTAGAAAAGGCATAGACAGTCAAGACCTGAACCCCCATATTTTTTGCTGCAATCGTCACTTCTTGGAGAGCTTCCATCCCCGCCTTATGACCAAAGACACGCGGTTGCATCCGCTTTTTCGCCCAGCGACCATTGCCATCCATAATGATCCCAATGTGTTTCGGGACTTCTAAAGGTATCTCGATTTTTTCTTTTTTCTTAAAACGAAACATGTTTTTCTACCTATTTCAATATTTATCGCTTCATTATACCATAAATCCCCATAAAATAGGGACTCTGGCCTCTTTTTTGAACCAGCAAGGCTTTCCTTCATCACATCGTCCTATTTGCCCACCAAAAAAGAGGCCCTTGCCTCTTCTTTGATGATTATTCTTCGATGGCTGAATCGGCATCTGAACTAGCACCTTCTGTAGCAGTAGCTGAGATTCCTTCTGATACAGGAAGAACTGTTTTGATCGCTCCCAATTCAAAGGTCAGGTAGACACCATCAACATCCAAGACAACGGTCTTGCGATCTGTATCGACTTCATCGATGGTTCCGTACAAGCCACCAATCGTGATGACTTCATTTCCTTTTTGAAGTTTATTCAAACTTTCCATCCGTTTTTGGTACTGTTTCTTTTGGCTACGGCTCATGAAGTACATCAAACCGACCATAAGAACGAGCATAATTAGCAAACTTCCGCCTTGCATATGTTTCTCCTTTAATTTTCATATATGCTATACTATATCAAATTTCGCCCGTCTTTTCAAGTTTTCCCATCCTCTTCAAGTAAAATCAGACTCCAGTCTCAGAGAGGAGGCAAGTTTTGATGAAAAAGAAAAAAACCACGAAAAGTGGGCTACTGACTAGTCAATCGTAATGCCATACTTTTCATGATTCTCATCATACCAATCAATCAAGGCCAAAGCCGTTTGATAGGTAATATTTTTGATTTTACTCGTTCCCTTCGTCAAAGTCGCTAGGCTCATTTTGCTGATGTTTGTTTCAGTTGCGACACGATAGCTCGTCAAGCGACCGTCAACCATCAGTTGAACAACGGCTTCCACTTTTCTGTATTCGGGAGTTGAGTAGATATCAATTGTATTGCTCATCTTACTTCCATTCCTCAAATTTTATTCTTGTATAGATTATATACTTATTTTCTTTATTTATTAATAATTTTGCTCAAATTGGATTAATTTCACTAATTATTGATGTTTTTTTACCCCAAATAGGAGGATTTTGGCCTTATACGGCGAATAATTTCCCCCAGGTGGGAAGAAAAAATAAAGACTGCTATATTATAGCAGCCTCTATTTTTCACAAACTAATTCGCCTTAGTCTGCTTGTTTATCAGTGTTTTCTTCCTTCTTTGTGTCTTTTTCTCTAATCACAAGGACACCATCTTCCATGTCAGCTTCGAGATGTTTGGCATCCAAGTTATCCAAGTGGAAGTCTGTGACTTTGTCACGGATTTGTTGTTCAACTACCCGACGGAGTGGACGAACACCCATCACTTCATCATAACCTTCTTCAGTCATGTATTCTTTAGCTGCATCGCTCACTGCTAAGTCGATTTCTTTCTTAGAAAGGGTCTTATTGACATCTACCAACATCAAATCAACAATCTTAGAAAGATCTTCCTTACTCAAGTGTGAGAATTCAATCACAGCGTTGAAACGGTTCAAGAATTCTGGACGGAAGTAAGGTTTCAAACGATCCATGAGTTCTGGTTTATCCGCATCTTCTGTCAAGTTAGCTTCGTAACCAAAGCCTGCGTTTGAAGTTGCGATAATCACAGTGTTCTTGAAGTTGACCGTGTTCCCTTGACCATCTGTCAAACGACCATCATCCAAGACTTGAAGGAGAAGGGTGATCACTTGAGGATCCGCCTTTTCAATTTCGTCAAGAAGGACGATAGAGTATGGGTTACGGCGAACACGTTCTGTCAAAGTATTGCTATTGTCATCATAACCAACATAACCAGCTGTTGTACCAATCAATTTAGAAACGGCTGTGCGGTCGCTGTATTCTGACATGTCCAAACGGATAATGGCATCTTTGGTACCGAACATATCAAGAGCCAATTGTTTAGCCAACTCAGTCTTACCGACACCAGTAGGACCTACAAAGAGGAAGCTACCGATTGGACGGTTCCCTTCGTCAAATCCTGCACGGTTCCGACGGATAGCACGTGCCACTGCTTCAACGGCTTTATCTTGACCGATAACCTTAGTTTGCAAACGGTGACCCATATCTTTCAAACGTTCGATATCAGTTGCACCCATTTGTGATACTGGAATACCCGTCATCCGTTCTACAGATTCAGCCACATCGTTGATTGTTGCTGTTACTTTATGGTCTTCCGTATGGTTTTCAATTTTCTTTTCAAGTTCTTCGATGCGAACTTTTGCTTTCAAAGCTGCTTCGTAATCTTCTTTAGCCGCAGCTTCTTCTTGTTTGGTTTTTTCTTCTTCAATTTCATGTTCCACAGCGTGGACATCTGTTACAGGATGTTGGGCTGCCAAGTGAGCAGCTGTCACATCGACCAAGTCAATGGCCTTATCAGGCAAACTACGTTGTGGAATGTATTGGATCGAATAATCAACCGCTGCTTTCAAAACTTCATCTGGCAAGATGACATTGTGGTGTTTTTCATAAAGATCACGGATCCCTTGGAGAATCTTGAAAGTATCTTCAGCTGATGGAGCATTGACCTTCACTTCGTTGAAACGACGAGCAAGAGCCGCATTCTTCAAGATGGTGTTACGGTATTCATCTTGAGTAGTTGCCCCAATAACTGTCAATTCCCCACGTGAAAGAGCAGGTTTGATGATATCCGCAAGACCTTTAGAGCCTTGACCATCACCTGTGCTACCTGCACCAAGGATTTGATGGATTTCATCAAAGAAGAGAATAACATTTCCCATAGCCTTGACTTCTTGGATCAGATTTTGAATATTTTCTTCAAAGCTACCACGGTATTGCGTACCAGCTTCTAGACCAGAAATATCAATCGAGATGATTTCTTTGTTCTTGATAGCAGCTGGAACATCCCCGTTCACAATAGCTTGTGCCAAACCTTCTACAACTGCTGTTTTACCAACACCGGCATCCCCTACAAGAACAGGATTGTTCTTGGTACGACGAGACAAGATTTCAGCAGTTTCTTGAATTTCTTTATTACGTCCGATGACCGGATCCAATTTTCCTTCACGAGCTTCTTCGGTTAAGTTGCGACCAAGTTTTGCAAGGATCCCATCTTGTTTCATTCCTTTACCTTGATGGTGTTGCACTTGCTCGCTTCCTTCATTTGGAAGTTGACCAGTTTGGCGGTAAATGGCGAATTCTTCAGGTGTTACTTCACGACCATTGATCATGTAGCGACGGCTTTCAGAACGAAAACCACCCATGTTTCCCATTAGTTGATTGAAAAGATCATCCATATTGTTAAAGTTGTTATTCATATTGTATACCTCTAATTTACATAATTTTAATTCATTCTTGAAAATTAGCAGACCAATTGGCTGCTGTTTGATTGTTTACATAATTTTAATTCATTTATTTAATAATAGCCCTACAGGCTAACAGTTCTATTTTTCCTTTTATCAATTAGTTGTCTTAATTCTGGAAATAGCATATCACCATCTCCTTTCCACTATTGATATTGTAAACCAGTAGGTTTTTCCAACCTCTTTTTGTTTACATAAATTATTATAACGCAGACTGATTTCTTTGTCAACACTTTTTACATAATTTTTTACATTTTTTTAAAAAATTTTTCCAGAATCCAAAAAACACACCCTACATAGGTGTGTCTCTTGTTAAATCATGTATTCGACGCTATAAGTAGCATCAGATAAAATCCGTGAAAGGAATTGTTTGGTCCGTTCTTCCTTTGGACTATTGAAGAATTCATGGGGTTCGTTTTCTTCGATGATGTGTCCGCCGTCCATAAAGATAACGTGGTTGGCCACATCACGCGCAAAGCCCATCTCATGGGTTACGACAACCATGGTCACTCCTTCTTGGGCTAGCTGTTTCATGACATCTAAGACATCCCCAACCAATTCTGGGTCTAACGCTGAAGTCGGCTCGTCCAGCAAGATCACGTCTGGTTTTACTGCGATAGCACGTGCGATTCCGATCCGCTGCTGCTGACCACCTGACAATTGAGAAGGATAGTAATCCTTGTAAGCGAGGAGACCAACTTTTTCAAGGGCGGATTCTGCCCGTTGGATGGCTTCTTCTTTTGGAATCTTACGAGCTACAATCAATCCTTCCAAGATATTTTCAAGTGCTGTTTTGTTGGCAAATAGATTGTAATGCTGAAAAACAAAGGCTGTCTTTTGACGAATTTCTAAAATTTCCTTTTTGCTGAGTTTTGAGAGGTCATATGCTTTTCCACCTAGGGTTAGGTGGCCTGTATCTGCCTTTTCTAAGTGATTGAGGCAGCGAAGGAAGGTTGTTTTTCCTGATCCAGATGGACCCAAAATAACGACGACATCCCCTTGGTTGACCTTGAGATTAACATCTACCAGGACTTGGTGGTCCTTAAATTTTTTCGATACGTGTTCTACTTCTAACATCTTCTTATTTCTCCTTCTTCTATGCGAGTGTCAGGCGTTTTTCCAAGAGGTTGAATCCCCACTGAATCACCCCACAAATGATAATATAAAGAATAAAAATCACGAGATAGGATTCAAAATATTGATAACCATAAGAGGCTTCGACCTTGGCAATGGCGGTGATATCCTTGATCGTCATGACAAAGACAAGGGAAGTTCCTTTGACCAAGTTGATGACCAGGTTACACAAATTAGGAAGGGCTGAACGCAAGGCTTGAGGAAAAACAATTCGGATATAAGCTTGGCGGTTGGTCAAACCAATGGCTTGCGCTGCTTCTAGCTGGCCCTTATCCACAGTCAGAATAGCTGACCGGAGAATTTCTGCAAGACTCCCCGTTGTCATCAAGCTAAAGATGATAAAGGCATAGTAAATGGGATTGATCTCAAAGACATTAAAGTGACTGCCTATGCTCTTAAAAAAGCTATTCAAGAGGCTAGGAAAGAGACTATAAAAGAAGAGAATCAAGAGAATCGGAGGCGTCGCGCGAATAAAGGCTAAGTAAACCACTGAGAAACTGCGAACCCCTTTGACCTTATAGATCTGACCGAGCGCCAAAAAGAGGGCTGGAAAAAAACTCAAGAGAATCGATACGACCATGATCAGAAGGGTCACTGGAACACCACCCAAGGTGGCTAGAAATGTTTTACTAATAAAATTGAAATCCATAAGCTACCTTTCTGTTACGCTGAGTCGTTTTTCAAGCAATTGAGCGGAGAAGGAGATCACAAGAGCAATTCCCCAGTAGATCACTGCTACGGCTGTATAAGTCTCGAGGGAATAATTCCCAAGGTTGCGACTGATCAAGTTGTTTCCTGCTCCCATGATATCGATAAAGCCAATGGTATAAGCCAAAGCGGCATCGCGCATGAGGTTCAAGATGGCCGTCGTCATATTTGGAAGAGCCACACGAAAGGCTTGGGGAAGGACAATCCGCCAAATGGTCTGAGCTGGTGTCAATCCGATACTCAAGCCCGCTTCCATCTGGCCTTTGGGAATGGCCAAATAGGCTGCCTTGAAGACCTCAGAGATCATCGCCGCAAAGAGAAGAAACATGGCCACAAGGACAAAGACAAACTTGGACCAGTGGTCAATATCAATGCCCAACCACCAGTTCAAAAATTGGGGTAGTCCATAAAAGACCAAAAAGAGCAAGACAATCGGAGGGGTACAACGCAAGGTAAAGACATAGCCTTTTGCCAGACCTGCTCCTACCTTCTCTTCTGATACTTGTGCCCAAGTCAAAACCAAGCCAAATGCAGAACCAAGAAGCGTCGTTAACACCATCAAAGCTAAGGTCGCTGGTAGAGCTTGGACCAAGGTTGGAAGAAATGACCAGACCTTGGAAATGTCGTATGAGACCATGTTTCTTTTCCTTTCTGTATCCGTATAGAAATAAGGAAGCTGGGGCTATGCGCACCCAGTTCCATCTTATTTCTCTTTATCTACATAACTGAAGACATCTTCACCGAAATATTTTTTCGACAATTTCGCAAGCGTTCCATCTTTTTCCAATTCTTTGATGGCCTTGCTGTATTCTTCCGCAAATTTTTCGTTTTTCTTATCCTTATGGATCAATGGATAAGTTGGAATTCCTTTGTAGGCAAACCAGCTGAGTTTGTCTGCGTATTGGTGGTAAGAACCATCTTTATCTGTGACAGCTTTTTCAAAGGAAAGTTTGATGTCAAAGAAGGCATCGTAACGACCTTCAAGTACCCAAGCATAAGCATCTGCGACTTTGAACGATTCGGCAGCTGTTAATTCGATTTGTTGGTCCTTATGCTTTTCATTGTATTCTTTAATAACATTCCATTGCGCATTTTGTGGTGAAATTGGAACTAATTTCCCTTTTTCTTTCGCAAAGTCATCAATGTTCTTGTATTTATCCGCATCTTCTTTTCGTACGGTAAATCCGATGATACTTGCTCCGATTGGTTCTTTTGGAATGATAAATTTCTTGGCGCGTTCTTCGGTATACCAAGCTCCTTTGGTTCCGATATCATACTTACCAGATTCTAGACCGATCAAAAGGTCATCGTCACTTGTTCCAGTGTACTCAAACTTGTAGTCTGGTAATTTTTCGTCAATAGCTTTGAGCACAGCTACTTCATAACCATCTGATTCTCCTTTTTCATCGACGAAATCGTACGGTACATAGTTTTGCGTGTGGGCTACTTTCAAGGTTGTTACCTTGTTCGATCCCGTTGAGCCTTTGCTGTCGTTTGCATGGTTCAAGCTCCGTCCAAGAATGGTTGCACCTGCAATGGCAAGAACGGCCACCCCACCGATAATCCATGTTTTTTTACTCATACTCTGTTCTCCCTGATTCTATTTTTTCTTATTCTGCTGCAGCTTCACGAACCCATTCGATTCGCTCTTCATCAATGTCACTTGGAATCGTACAATCCGCACCGATGACCAAGCCTGTGGTTCCAGTTTCTGCGATGATGCGTTTAGTTTCTGCTTGAATCGCAGCCTTGTCTCCTGTATAGAGAAGACCATTTTTGCCATTTTCAAAGCCACCAAGAACCGTACGTCCACCGAAGATTTCGCGTCCTTCTGCTAGGCTGATTCCTTCTGGTCCAACTGCCCAGTTAATGACTTGAGCTGGGTAGTCTGTGAAGAGATGGATATCATTGCGAGCCCCTTCGTAGCCACAGATATGAAGGATATTTACCCCACCTGCTTCATTGGCTGCTTCTAAGACATGGAGTTCACTCGGTGCAATACTATTTTTATAAACTTCTTGGCTCACGCGCGCATCTTGGATACTTTGAACACTGAGGTAGATCCCGTCTGCTCCTGCTTCTTTAATGATGCGTTGGCTCAAACTTGCAATATCTTGACCAATCGTATCCAATACTTTTTTAAGGGTTGCAGCATCTTGATCGATGAAGTTTGCGATCAAGTCATCTCCTCCTGAAACTTCTCCGACCAACCATTTAAAGTAAGTTACTGGAGCAAAGATATTGTAGATGGCTACAATGTCCTCTTCAAAACCGGCACGGATTTTTTTCACAAGCTCTACCTGCTCTGTGATCCATGGATGATCGGCTCCGAGAGGTTCAATTCCTGCTAAGTCAGAGATGTTTTCAAGGCCTTTGTGAATGGCTGGATTTGGATAAGCAAAGTAACCATCGCTCATAAGTTTAACAAAGTCTGGTTGGACCTTGTGAAGGAAGTTTTGATGACCCTTCAGGTTTTTTTCAATAATTTCAGGATTTGAAAATCCTTTTAGCCACTCTTCTTCTGTCGTGAAATGGTGCCAAAATCCAACTGGCACACGATCAACTGCTTCTCCTTTAAAAGCTTTTAACACTAATTCTCTTTTTGCTGACATGTTCTTACCTCGTTCCATCTTTTCTTGTTTGTTATCTTATCACTTCAATTATGCTTTGACTAATATATATTTTTTATCAAGCTCTTCATCTTTTTTTATCACTGATCTTCAAGAAGTAAAATTCCTGCTATATCAGATGGGCGAAGGAGAGAGAGACTATGGGCTGGAATTTTCTCCAATTTTTCGATGTCCGGATCTTTCCGTACAATCCCATGACTGCTTGCTGCAGTAGCTTTTGCGAGTCCTAGGACTAAGAATAAAGCTACCAGCCCCATACACCACACATGAATCTTTCTCATCTCCCTCTCCTTTCTTCTTACAAGACGGCCGCCTGACGCACCCAGTCTAAGCGTTCCAATTGGAAATCGTCTGGTACGGTACAGTCTGCTCCAAGGATCAAACCACGACTTCCCGCTTCTGCGACCAGGCGACGGGTTTCTTGCTCGATAGCTGCTCGTTCCCCTTGATAGAGTAAGCCTTTCTTACCATTGACAAAGCCACCTAGGACAGCACGATCCCCAAAGAGTTTGCGACCTGCTGCTAGGCTCAGGCCTTCATGATGGGTCGCCCAGTTAATGACTTGTGCTGGATAATCCTTGAAGAGGTCCACTTCATTGCTGGCCCCTTCAAAACCACAGATATGAAGGATATTGATTCCACCCGCTTCATTGGCTGCTTCTAGAACGGCAATGTTGCTTGGCTCAATGATCTTGCGGTATTCTTTCTCTGTCACGCGCTCATCTTGAACCTGCTGGGTTGAGAAGTAAATGCCTTCCACTCCTGCTTCTTGGATCAAGCGGCGACTAAGAATGGCGATGTCTCCTGCAATCACGTCAAGGACATGAGCTAAAGTTTCTGGATCTTCCTTGATAAAGTCTGCAATCACTTGGTCTCCACGGGATTGATCCGTACGGAACCAGCGTTTCAAGTAAGAAATGGGCGAGAAGATATTGTAGAAAGAAGCAATCTCTTCATGGAAATGGGAACGAATCTCCTTGACCACTTCAATCTGTTTTTCAATCCAAGGATGATGCTCTCCAATCGGTTGAATGTCCTTTAATTCTTGGATCGATGTGATCTCTCTCGAATAAAGGACATTCGGATAGCGGAAGAAGCCATCGCTCATGATCTTGACAAAATCAGGTGAAATTTCTTCAACATAGTGTTGGTGACCCTTAATACTTTTTTCTACTACAGCTGGATTGTCTAGCCCCAATTCTTTTTCTTCTTGGGTCACATAATGGAGCCAAAATCCTACAGGGATTCGCTCTACTGCTTCGCCTCGAATGGCACGAAGAACCAATTCTTTTTTACTCATACTGTACATCCTCCTCATCTTTTCTCCAAAAGAAAGATTGACTGCTTCCCTTCTGGAATTTGTAACCATGATATCACCTCGAAAAGTAGCTGACTAATATATTTTCCCTATCAAAGCCTTAAAATTTCTTTATTAAGAAAATCATCAAAAAAACGCAAGCCCTTGAAAATAGGGACTTGCGAGTATCTTTCTCGATTGTTTCATTTTAGAAAAAAAGAACCTCTTTGATCTTTTCTTGATCCGGTTATAATATAAAACTATACCCCTCCTTTTAAGATGAAAAATGGAATCTATTGAGATGAAAAAGCCCTTCATATCAACATTTCTTTCTTCCTATTCATTCCACCATTTCCTGGCTCCCCTTCCCCTCTTTCTTGTCATACAAGATTGAAAGGAGTATAATTTTTATAGAATAAATTTAAGGAGTGTACGGTTTATGAAAACAACAAAAACCACCTTTACCATCGTTTCTGCTCTTGCTTCTGTCATTTTACTGACGAGTTGTGGAAGCAACACCACTAAAACGCAAGAGACAAAAGCAAGCAGCACTAAAAATCAGGTGACGATGACCTATGATCAGCAGCGCTCACAAGAAAATACCATGTCTGTTCTCTGGTACCAAAAGGCAGCAGAAACCAAGGCTTTGTATTTACAAGGCTACAATGTCGCTACTGACCGTTTGAAAGAGATCCTCCAAACGCCTTCTGATAAGCCATACTCAATCGTATTAGACTTGGATGAAACTGTTTTAGACAACAGCCCTTACCAAGTTCAAAACGTCAAAGATGGTACAGCCTTCAACCCTAAAGATTGGGATGTTTGGGTGAAAAAAGCAGCCGCAAAAGCGGTGCCAGGTGCTAAAGATTTCCTTCAATATGCGGATCAAAACGGGGTTCAAATCTACTACATTTCTGACCGTACAACCTCTCAAGTAGATGATACCATCAAGAATCTTGAAAAAGAAGGCATTCCGGTTCAAGGACGTGACCACCTCATGTTCTTAGAAGATGGTGTCAAATCAAAAGAAGGCCGTCGCCAAGCTGTGCAAGAAAAGACCAATCTTGTCTTGCTCTTTGGGGACAACCTAGTGGACTTTGCAGACTTCTCTAAGACATCCGAAGCTGATCGCGACAAGAAATTGGACGAATTGCAAAAAGAATTTGGTGAAAAATTCATCATCTTCCCAAATCCAATGTACGGATCATGGGAATCTGCTGTTTACCAAGGTAAAAAACTAGATGCCAAGGGACAAACAGAAGAACGCCTCAAAGCCTTGCAAGGTTTTGATAAATAAAACAAATGAGAGTGGGACAGAAATCGGTAATTCGTTGGAATTCGATTTCTTTGTCCCGCCTCCGCACAGTTGAGTAGGGCTGTAAAAGCTGATGAAATCAGCGTAGTAGAGCCCACTCAACCACTGCGTCTTGCTAGACAATCCAAAAACAATTAAGAGGCTGGGACTTTTGTCCCAGCCTCGTTTTTTCTATATAGACAAGTTTATTCAACCGTTACAGACTTAGCAAGGTTCCGTGGTTTGTCGACATCGAGTCCACGATGAAGGGTTGCAAAGTAAGCAATCAATTGGGTTGGCACCACCATTGAGATTGGAGAGAGGTAAGGGTGAACCGCTGTCAAGACTAAATCATCCGTCTCTTTAGCGACATTTTCTTCTGCAATGGTTAAGACATGAGCCCCACGTGCTGCCACTTCTTGGATATTTCCACGTGTGTGGCTGGCTAGGACTGGATCAGACAAGAGGGCAATAACTGGTGTACCGTCTTCGATCAAAGCAATGGTACCGTGTTTCAACTCACCCGCTGCGAAGCCTTCACATTGGATATAAGAAATTTCTTTTAGTTTCAGACTGGCTTCCATGGCAACATAGTAATCTTGGCCACGTCCGATATAGAAAGCATTGCGGGTTGTTTCCAACAAGCCACGGACTTTTTCATCGATGACTTCTTTTTCTGAAAGGGTTGATTCGATCGATTGGGCAACGATAGACAATTCGTGCACCAAATCAAAGGCTTTGGCCTTTTCATTGCCATTGGCTTCTCCAACAGCTTTGGCAAGAAAGGCAAGGGCTGCGATTTGAGCCGTATAAGCCTTGGTGGAAGCGACCGCAATTTCAGGACCCGCATGGAGCAACATAGTCATGTCTGCTTCACGTGAAAGAGTAGATCCTGGAACATTGGTTACTGTCAAGCTTGGAATGCCCATTTCATTTGCTTTGACCAATACCTGGCGACTATCCGCTGTTTCACCAGATTGACTGATAAAGATGAAGAGTGGTTTTTTGCTGAGAAGTGGCATGCCGTAGCCCCACTCAGAGGAGATACCGAGTTCTACCGGGGTATCCGTCAACTCTTCCAACATTTTTTTAGACGCAAACCCTGCATGGTAAGAGGTACCGGCTGCAAGGATATAGATGCGGTCTGCCTCTTGAACAGCCTTGATGATAGCTGGGTCTACCACTACTTGACCAGATTCATCTGTATAGGCTTGGATGAGTTTACGCATCACGGTTGGTTGCTCGTCAATTTCCTTGAGCATGTAGTATGGATAAGTCCCCTTACCGATATCTGATAAGTCAAGTTCAGCCGTGTAGCTAGCGCGCTCACGACGATTTCCATCGTAGTCTTGGACTTCAACGCTGTCTGCTTTGACGATGACCAACTCTTTGTCATGGATTTCCATATATTGGTTGGTCTCACGAATCATGGCCATGGCATCTGAGCAGACCATATTGTAACCATCCCCAAGACCAATCAAGAGTGGTGATTTATTTTTTGCTACATAGATGGTGCTTGGATCTTCCGCATCCATCAAAGCAAAAGCATAGGCTCCTCGGATGATGTGGAGGGCTTTTTTGAAGGCTTCAAGCGTAGACAAGCCCTCTTCTTCAGCGAATTTTCCGATCAAGTGGGCTGCAATTTCTGTATCGGTTTGCCCCTTGAAATGGTGACCAGCTAGGTATTCTTCCTTGATTTCAAGGTAGTTTTCAATGACGCCATTGTGTACCAAAACAAAACGACCTGTCTCCGAACGGTGTGGGTGGGCATTGTCTTCAGTTGGTTTTCCATGAGTGGCCCAACGGGTATGTCCGATCCCAGCTGTTCCTTCGACACCTTCTGCCTTAGCTGACAATTCTGCAATGCGACCAACTGCCTTTACCAATTGGCTCTTGCCTTCACTAGCCAGAAAAACACCCGCAGAGTCATAGCCTCGGTATTCGAGCTTTTCAAGTCCTTGAATCAAAATATCAGTTGCATTTGTATTTCCTACAACACCAACGATTCCGCACATAGTCTTTACGATATAGCCTTGCTATACTTTCCCCTTTACTTAGTCAAACGACCCATGGTCGATTTCTCAGTTACTTTGAAATTGGTCTAGTCTAATTTACCAAAAAAGTAACCAGCGGAGTCAGTATACAATGCTTCTTCCAGTTTGTCAACTAGGAAATATAAGAAAATTGGTCTAGTTAAGAAAGGGTTAAGAAAAGAGGCTGAGACAAAAGTCCTAGCCTCTTAATTGTTTTTAGATTGTCAAGCAAGATGCAGTGGTTGAGTAGGATATACTACGCTGATTTCATCAGCTTTTACAGCCTTACTCAACTGTGCGGAGGCGGGACGACGAAATCGAATTCTAACGAATGACCGATTTCTGTCCCACTCTCTGTTTTTCTATTCTTCAAATCCATTCTGCTGGCTTAACTCACGGAACCAATGGCCGGATTTTTTGAGGGTACGTTTTTGACTCTCAAGATCCAATTCAACTAAACCATAGCGGTTCTTGTAGCCATTGAGCCAAGACCAGCAATCAATAAAGGTCCAGATCAAATAGCCTTTACAATTGGCACCATCTTGAATAGCCCGGTGGAGCTCACGAAGATGGTCTTTGACAAAGTCAATCCGGTAGTCGTCTTGGATCACTCCATCCTTGCGGAATTTTTCCTCGCCTTCGACCCCCATCCCGTTTTCTGTCAGGATCCACTCGATATTGCCATAGTTTTCCTTGATATTTTGGGCAATGTCATACAGGCCTTGCTCATAGATTTCCCAACCACGGTGGGGATTAATCTTGCGGCCTGGCATGACATAGGGTTCATAAAATTGCTCAAAGAGTAGGGGAGAAGCTGGATTCGGAGTATAACGAGGAGCTGCCACACGGAGTGGTTGGTAATAGTTAACACCTAGATAGTCGACGGTATTTTCCTCCATCAAGCGCAACTCAAATGGATCATAATCTGGCAAGAGATCACGCTCCCGCAAGATCTCCACTAATTCTTGAGGATAATGGCCAAGAACGGAAGGATCTAAAAAAGATTTGGCTTGGAAGAGCTCGGCGATACGAGCGGCTTTAACATCTTCTGGATGCTGGCTCCGAGGGTAGGCTGGTGTCAGATTGAGCACAATCCCGATCCGGGAATTGGGATCCACCTCGTGACAGGTCTTGACCGCTAGAGAGCTTGCTAACTGGGTGTGGTAGGCTACTTTTACAGCTGCAGCTGCATCTACCTTATGAGGAAAATGGGCATCATAAAAATAACCAAACTCCACAGGGACAATGGGTTCATTAAAAGTGATCCACTGGTCGACCAGATCCCCATAGGTCTTGAAACAAAAACGCGCATATTCTTGATAAGCATAGGCGGTTTCCTTGTTTTCCCAACCATCGCCCTGCTTTTGGAGAGCCATCGGCAAATCAAAATGATAGAGGTTGACCAAGAGGTGAATCCCTTTTTCCTTAATCTTTTCAAAGACACGACGGTAGAAATCGACACCCGCTTGATTGATCTCCCCTCGGCCTTCTGGGAAAATGCGGGACCACTGAATAGACGTCCGAAAAGCTGTGTGACCGGTTTCTAACAAGAGATCCAGGTCCTCTTCCCAGTGTTCATAAAAAGTGGATGTTTTCTCTGGTCCCTGCCCTTGATAAAAGCGATTGGGTTCGATCCTATACCAGTAATCCCAGAGATTGTCACCTTTTCCATCCTGATCTATACGCCCTTCTGTCTGTGGACCCGAGGTCGAACTCCCCCATAAAAAATCCTTTGGAAATTGAAACATGTTCTAATCCTCCTCATTCTACTAGCTCTATTGTAGCGAATCCTCCCCCAAAACCTAGGCACAATTTACAGTCTTTCTTACGCAGATTAAAGAAAAAGCTCCCTTAGAAAAATTCCTAAGAGAGCTGGTCCTCATTATAAGTCATTCACAACATATTCAAAGAGTTTGTGGTCTGCAGGACTCTTGTCAAAACGCAGTTCCGGATGCCACTGAACGCCGAGAAAACGACTCTCATCTGTGGATTGAACCGCCTCTATGACGTCGTCTTTGGGATCCCGCGCAATTACTTCTAAGCCATCTGCCAAGTCTTTGATACTTTGATGGTGAAAGGAATTGATGCGACTGGTCTTACCATAGATCTCTTGTAAAACCGTCTGATCCTTAGTCACCAGCTCTTGGCTGGTGTACTGACCTGGATTGTCCTGCCAATGATCCTCAATATCTTGATGCAAAGTTCCACCCAATGCAACATTGTAGAGTTGGGTCCCACGACAGACTGTAAAGATAGCTTTTTTAGCCGCTCGCGCTTCCTCAATCAAGGCCAACTCAAAAAGATCACGTTTTAAGAGGTAGTCGTCGCTATCAATGGTGATTTCTTCTCCATAAAACTTGGGCAAGACATTTTGACCACCAGTAATGATGAGCTTATCAATCATCGACATATAGTGTTTGGCCATGTCCGCATCTCCAATTGGCAAGATCAAGGGAATTCCTCCCGCCTCTTTGACCGCTTCGACAAAACCAGTCGCCGCATAACTCATGTTCGCGTCTGGATCATCTGGGAAGGGTCTTTCATTTCCTGTAATTCCAATCACTGGTCTTTTTTTCATACTTGTTTCCATATACTTTCATTCGTTTTCAAGGCTTATTGTAACACAATTTTAAGCTAGACTCAATGGAGAGTTTTTTAAGAGAAGGTCTCCCCCTCTATAACAAAAGCTTGCTGAAAAGGGTTAAAATTGCTTTCTATCAAAAAATCCTCAAGTGCGAAGACTTGAGAATTATTTGTTAATTTTTAATAACCCCTTCTTTTACCAAAAAGTCACGTGCCACTTGATTAGCTGACTTGCCTTCTACTCCGACTTGGTAGTTCATCTGGCTCATTTGCTCTGCTGTGATTTTACCAGCTAACTTGTTTAGAATGCCTTCCAATTCTGGATGTTTCTTAAGAAGAGCTTCTTTCATGAGGGGCGCCCCTTGATAAGGTGGGAAGAGTTGCTTATCATCTTCAAGGACCACCAGGTCATAGCGAGCCAGCTCGGCATCCGTTGAGTAAGCATCTGTGATCTGGATGTCACCGGACTGGATCGCCTGGTAGCGAAGGGCTGGCTCCATGGTGGAGACTTGTAGATGGAGTCCGTAAACCTTCTGCAAGCCCTTGTTCCCGTCCTCTCGGTCATTAAACTCCAAGGTAAATCCTGCCTTGAGTTGTCCTTCCACCTTTTTCAAATCTGAAATGGTCTTGAGGCCATACTCTTGGGCAATTTTCTTAGGCACCGCGACAGCATAGGTATTCTGATAAGCCATGGGTTTGAGCAAGGCCAGGTCGTCTTGTTTCTTGATCCCATCTCGAGCCGCTCGATAGACTGCTTCTGGATCATGGCCGACTTGCGGCGCCGGCTTGAGGAGACTTTCGGTCACGGTCCCTGTAAACTCTGGATAGATAGCAATATCCCCTTTTTTCAGAGCTTCAAAGAGGAAGGTGGTTTTTCCAAAATTTGGTTTAACAGTCACTGTCATGTCTGTGTTTTCTTCGATCAAAATCTTGTACATATTGGCTAGAATTTCCGGTTCAGGACCCAACTTCCCAGCGATGACCAGGTTTTCTTTTTCCGGTTTGGGAAGAAGACTTGGTGTATAGCTAGCTCCCAATCCCAGGATCATGACCGCAAAAGCCGCAAAGATGGTCCGCAATTTAGCCTTTTCCATCCATTTGAGAAGAAGGTTAAAGGCGATGGCTAAGAAGGCAGAAGACAGGGCACCGATCAAAATCAGACTGGCATTATTGCGGTCAATCCCCAGAAGGATAAAGGAACCGAGTCCCCCAGCTCCAATCAAAGCAGCTAGAGTAGCCGTCCCGATAATCATCACAGCTGCTGTCCGAATCCCAGACATGATGACGGGCATGGCCAAGGGAATCTCAAACTTCTTCAAGCGCTCCCACTTAGTCATCCCAAAGGCGACCCCTGCTTCTTCTAGACTTGGGTCAATCCCCTGCAAACCGGTGATAGTATTTTGAAGGATGGGGAAAATGGCATAGATGACGAGAGCTGTCAAGGCCGGAAGTGTTCCAATTCCCATGATGGGAATGAAGAGCCCCAAAAGGGCCATGGAAGGAATGGTCTGGAAGATCCCAGCTACCTGTAAAACCCAGTTGCTGGCTCTCTTGCGTGTACTTAAATAAATAGCTAATGGAACAGCTAGAAAAATAGCAAGGAGCAGGGTCAGTAATGACAGTTGCAAATGTTGCCCTAGTGCAGTGAGCCAGTCTCCAAAGCGTTCTTGAAAGGTTGCAAATAGTTTAGACATGGTGAGCACCTCCAAATAAATCCGCAACAAAGTCGTTGGCTGGTTGGGCTAGAATGGTCTCAGGATCCGCCACCTGCACAATCTCTCCTTCTTGTAACACCGCAATCCGATCGCCTAATTTCAAGGCTTCATCGGTATCGTGTGTAACAAAGATAGTGGTCATGCCGAACTCCTTGTGCAAGTCTTTGGTAAGAGCCTGCAACTGTTTGCGGGAAATGGCATCCAAGGCTGAAAAGGGCTCGTCCATCAATAGAATCTTTGGCTCCCCGATGATGGCCCGCACAATGCCAATCCGTTGTTGCTCCCCACCAGACAGCTCATGGGGTTTGCGATCGGCGTAATCAGAAGCTGGAAGGCCTACTTTTTCTAAAAATTCGACTGTTTTGGAAGCCACTCGCTCCTTGCCCCAGCCCTTCATCTCAGGAATGAGAGCGATATTTTCCGCAACTGTCAAATTAGGAAAGAGAGCAATGGCTTGAAGCACATAACCAGTAGACAGACGTAACTCTCGTTCATCATAGTCCTTGATGCGTTTCCCGTCCATATAAATATTGCCATCTGTCGGCTCCAAGAGACGGTTAATCATCTTGATCATGGTGGTCTTTCCAGATCCTGAAGGACCTACGAGGACCATAAATTCACCATCTTCAATACGGAGATTGACATCTTTTAAAATGTCCTTATCCGTGTAGCGCAAGGCTACATGTTTATATTCAATCATATTCTTCCTCAATAAGTTTTCTGTCTCTAAGAGTATCCAATAGGCTACTTGCCGGATGCCCTAGGACTTTTTCGATATCTGTTGAAACCCCAGCTTGTTCCCCAGCTTTAATCGCTGTATAAGTGCTGACCCAGGCATCGTACTCCCAAGTTTGTGCTGGCCATTTTTTCCGTGACTCATAAGCTTCTTCTACTGTTTCATCCACATACGCGATGGCGTCACCAGTCTCTTTTGAGAGAAGCGCTACGATTTCTTCCATGGAAAGATCCTCTGGTCCTGTCAGATGCAAGGTTTGATTTTCCCACTCCTTAGGATTTAAAAGAATCTCTGCTGCAACCCTAGATGTGTCCTTACGGGCAACAGCTGACACAAGACCACTGCCTGCCGGACCACGAATCTCTCCATTTTCAAGCGCCATATCAATCAGGAAGTCCAAGTAAAAATTATCTCTCAAAAAAGTGTAGGTGAAGCCTAACTCCTTGATATAGGCTTCCGTCTGGGCATGATCTCGAGACAAGGTGAAAGTTGCCTTCTCATCTGCCCCATAAAAGGAGGTATAGACGATATGCTCTACCCCTGCTAGCTTTGCAGCATCTAAAAAGTCCTGGTGTTCCTTGACACGCTCTGGATTTTCCCGAGCAGAAACCATCAACAAGATATCGATCCCCTTTAAGGCTTCAACCACCTCTGGTGTATTGGCATACACTATTTTACGAATTTCCGCTGACGCATAGATCTTTGCACGCTCTGGGCTTCGTGCTAGATGGACGGAAGCGATTCCTTTCCTATCGACAAGATTCGCCACATAAGAACCTAATTTCCCTGTTACCCCTGTAATACCAATCATAACTGTTACTTCCTTTCCCTAGATGTCATTCTCTTTAGCTTTTAGATTTGTGATAATCCGCTCTTGATACTCCTCAAATTCTCGGATTTCTTGATCCGAAAATCCTTGATAGAAAATCTCACCCAGTTCCTTACTAACACGATCCCCAATTTCCTTTTGTGCCCAACCGAGGTCTGTCAAAGAAATATATTTTTTCCTTTTATCCTGCGTACAAGGTTGAATCGTAACCAAGCCTTGTTCTTCCAATTTCTTAACCATGCTGGTCAATGTATTGTTGGCTAGACCCGTCGCAAGAGCGATATCGGTCGCAGTAGCGCACTCCAACTCTTGCTTCCACAAAATCGTTAAAATTTTCCCTTGTTCATTTCGGTATAGGGCATCTGGTTCCTTACTCAGCAGTTTTTGAAAGATACGCCCATTTAACAAGCGTATCTGTAAAGCTTGGTAGCCCCCTTGCATCTTGTCCATTTTGTCTCCTTTTTATTTCTATATCGAAATATCACAGCCATTGTATCACTGTTTGTTACATCTGTCAACTATTTCGATATAGAACCAATAATTTTATCTAAATTCACCTTAAAAAGCCTTTCTAGCCCTTCAAACTAGTTTCTTCTCCCTCTTTCTAGCAAGTGTAACAAATGTTGGACTCGTTTTGCAACGACACCTGATTTTATAATGTGGTAATCTGTTAACGAAATTAAATCATACTAATGGAGAATTTGTTATGCATATACCAGATAATTACCTTAGTCCTGCAAGTTGTGCAGTTTTAGCGGTTGCTGCTGCGCCTGTTATTGTCTTGTCCATCAAAAAAGTCAAGGTCCAATTAAAAGAAAATAAAGAGCTAGCGCCGATGCTTGGGATTGCTGCTTCTTTGTCCTTCTTATTGATGATGTTTAATGTTCCTGTTCCTGGTGGAACGACCGCTCACGCTGTCGGAGGGACCCTTCTTGCCATTCTCATAGGTCCCTATGCGGCCTCTCTAGCGCTGACAGTTGCCTTACTCCTACAGGCCTTCTTATTTGGTGACGGAGGGATTCTCGCTCTTGGGGCCAATATTTTCAACATGGCCATTGTGATGCCTTTTGTTGGCTATGCTATTTATAACTTGTTCCGCAAGCACCATCAGGAAACGCTTGGCGTTATTATCGGTTCTTTTCTTTCGATCAATGCTGCTGCCTTCTTAGCTGGTGTTGAATTGGGCTTGCAACCCCTCATCGCGTCAGAAGCTGGTCAGCCACTCTATAATCCTTATGGATTGAGTATCACGGTGCCTGCTATGTTGGGTGCTCACCTCCTTGTCGCAGGTTGGGTCGAAGCCTTCTTCACCGTTGTGATTTACCGTTTTGTAAAACAAGTTGCTCCTGCAGAGTTGTACACACCAAGTACAGTCAATACAACTTCATTTGTTAAAAAAATTCGCTGGGTACTCCTTGCTTTGATCGTCCTCAGCCCACTTGGACTCCTCGCAGATGGGACAGCTTTTGGTGAATGGTCTACTGAAGAATTGGGTAGCCTGCTTCATGGCAAAGTCCCAACAGGGATCAAAAATGGATTCTCTTTTGAAGCCTTGTTCAGTGATTACACCATTCCTGGAACAAAAATTGCGATTGGCTATATCCTATCAGCCATTACAGCTGTTCTCATTTTCTATATCATCAGTAAAATCATTCGATCAATGAACGGAGAAAAGACTTCTCATGCGTAAACTCCCTGACTGGCTTCATCAAGAGCAAGCGACTCTAGAAGCTTCAAAAAGCCATCACTATTTACAAATGAATCTTCAAACATTGCGCCACTTTCTTGGCAAAATGAAACAAACGACGCCCGCATTCAAGGCCAAAACTTCGTCTTGGATGCGGCTCGTTTCCTTTTTAATTCTAGCCATTCTCATTACGACTGCCCACCATCCCATCCAACTGTGGTTGATCGGTATCCTTTTGTTAATGCACATTGCCATGCTTCCTGGAGAGGTCCTACTCCACCTCTTTAAGGTCCTGTTCAAGGTGCTGTTGATTTCAACAATTGTGATATTGCCTAGCATCTTATTTCAAGGATTTCAAAATGGAGGACTCTTTTTGCTACGCGCAGGGATAATTGTCCTCAATATTTCTCTCTTTTTAGCCACTACCACAAGCATCCAACTGGTTGAGGCCCTAAGGCAGCTACATGTCCCCAAGACCTTTGTCCAGACCATTGATATTACGCTGAAATATAGTTATATTTTGGGAAAACACCTTCACCAACAAATTGAGTGCGTCCAACTCCGGACAGTTGGTCAAAAAGTGAACCTCCATCTCTTTGGCTCTCTTCTGGGTCTCTTGTATCTATCAACGAAGAACCATACCAAAGAGGTCTACGAGGCCATGTTGCTGAGAGGCTACGGTATGGATACAAAGCGCAAAGAAGCCTTCCACTGGAAGAAGGAAGACGTCTTTTTCCTATTGGAATTGGCGGTTCTCACGACCTTCACGACCTTACTTGGCTAGAAAGGAAAGCATATGATTCGCATTCAAGATGGGAATTACCACTACACAGAGGAGACTGGAATCCATGATATTCAACTCCAAATCCAAAAGGGGGAAACCGTTGGCCTGATGGGTCCAAACGGAGCGGGAAAATCTACCCTCTTTAAAATTCTGGTTGGACTCCTGCCCCTCTCTTCTGGTCAGTACCACTTCAAGAACTGGACCATTGACCAAGACTTCTTGAAAGATCCCCATCGTGCTGGGCAACTCTTCCAGCAGGTTGGACTCATTTTTCAAAACAGCGATACCCAATTGTTCAATACAAGCGTCTATGATGAGCTTGCTTTTGGGCCACGCCAATTAGGCTTAGCCGAGACCGAAGTCGAACAACGCGTTAAGGATACGCTCGGTCTTCTAGAGATTGAGCACCTGAGAGATCGTATTCCCTACCATCTTTCTGGTGGCGAAAAGAAGCTAGTCGCCATTGCCAGTGTCCTCACCATGAATCCTAGTCTCTTGCTATTTGACGAGCCCTTTAACGGTCTCTCCCCCAAATACCAGAAGCTGATTGTCGCCTTGTTCCAAGAACTCAAAACAGCAGGAAAAACGATTGTTATTTCCTCCCACCATTTCGAGCAAATCGCTCCGATTGTGGAACGGGTTCTGCTCTTTTCTGAAGAGCACACCATTACAGGAAGCTACAATCGAGCTGATTGGGAAAATCATCCAGATATTCAACAATCGTTTTCAACATGTTAAAAAAGCCTCGGTAGGGTTCTTCCTACCGAAGCTTTTTTGATGAAAGAGATAAGGGTTAATGTCCTTTACGCTTCTCCCTTCGTTTTTGCTGTTTGCGTTCAAATTTCTCTTGTTTGAGCAATTGCTTTTGGACACTAGATTGATGTTTTGAAATCTTTTTCCTTTCCTCATACTGCAACTGCAATAGTTCTTTCGACTTGGAAGAAACTTTCTGATTTACTTGTTTCTTCACCATTCGCTGTAATCGTTTAGGATTCTTGATTTTTACATGTTGCTTAACTATAGCTTCTGGACTAAAAGATAATTGAGTAAACTGAGTCTGTAAGATCTCTAAAATTTCATCATCTTTTGGCTCCTGACCAAATGTCACACGACAAACTTGATAAGTTTCTCGATACACTTGTTCGAACAAACCATGCCAAAATCCATCTTCAAAATAAACTGTCAATCCAATTGAAATTGTTTCCACGACAGCACCTCCTTAAATCTATCCCTAAGAATGGACAACCAAGGAGGAAGGTTACTGATAGGCTTGCCTACGTCTGGACTACCAACCAGAACTGTGTTTTTATCTTAGTTGGAACTATTATAGCATATAGCAATACAAAAATCCTCCAGAACTTAGCGCTGAAGGACTTTTAATTTTATTTCATAATAATATTTACAAGTTTGGTTGGCTCAAACAGTTTGGGAAACTGTTTGAGGTTGGAAATCAGCAAATAAATTGGTTATTTTACAACAATATTAACCAATTTATTTGGTACCGCAATTACTTTCACGATTTCTTTGCCGTCAATCTCTGCCTTGACTTTTTCGTCAGCCAGAGCAACTTCTTGCAATTCTTCGCGAGAAAGGTCTTTTGCGACCATCAATTTCGCACGGACTTTTCCTTTAATTTGAACAACGATTTCGATTTCGTCTTCAACCAATTTGCTTTCGTCCCATGTTGGCCAAGCTACGTAAGAGATTGAATCGCCTGTTGCTGCGACTGTTTGCCAGAGTTCTTCTGCCAAGTGAGGGGCAAATGGGGCGATCAATTGGATGAAGCCTTTGGCGTAATCCACATAGAGTTTGTCTTCCTTGTTTGCCGCATTGACAAAGACCATGAGTTGAGCAATGGCTGTATTGAATTTCATCGACTCGATTTGCTCAGTGACAGCTTTAACGGTTTCGTTGTAAACCTTGTCAAGAGCGCCATTGTTTTCTGCAACGATTTCTTTACTTGTGATCAAACGGTAAACACGGTCAAGGAATTTACGGCTTCCTTCTAGACCTTCTTCAGACCAAGCGATAGAAGCATCGAGTGGCCCCATGAACATTTCATAGACACGAAGGGTATCGGCACCGTATTGTTCCACCACATCGTCTGGGTTGACCACGTTCTTGAGGGATTTCGACATCTTAGCTGGTGCTTGCTCCAATTCTTCCCCTGTTTCCACATGGAAGAAGGAACCGTCACGTTTTTCAACCTTGTCAGTCGCCACAAGAGCACCACGGTGGTCACGGTAGCTGGTTCCCAAGATCATTCCTTGGTTAAAGAGTTTTTGGAATGGCTCTTTAGTCGGTACAACACCAAGGTCATAGAGGAATTTGTGCCAGAAACGAGCGTAAAGCAAGTGAAGTACGGCATGTTCTGCACCACCCACATAGATATCCACTGGCAACCATTGTTTGAGGAGGTCCTCATCAGCCAATTTTTCTGTGTTATGTGGATCGATATAGCGGAGGTAGTACCAGCTTGAACCTGCCCATTGTGGCATGGTATTCGTTTCACGACGACCTTTGACGCCATCTTCACGAGTCACTTCCAGCCAGTCGGTCAAGTTTGCTAGTGGGCTTTCACCAGTACCTGAAGGGCGGATATCCTTGGTGACTGGCAAGACAAGTGGGAGGTCACTTTCTGGAACGGCTGTTGAAGTGCCATCTTCCCAATGAATGATTGGGATTGGTTCACCCCAGTAACGTTGACGGCTAAAGAGCCAGTCGCGAAGGCGGTAAGTCACCTTCTCTTGGCCACAACCTTTTTCTTCTAACCAAGCCACGATTTTAGCAATTGCTTCTTCTTTGTTAAGACCGTTCAAGAAGTCTGAGTTGACGTGAAGGCCATCTTCTGTGTAAGCAGCTTCTGCTACATTTCCACCTTCCAACACTTCTACGATTGGAAGGCCAAACTGTTTAGCAAATTCCCAGTCACGTTCATCGTGGGCAGGTACGGCCATGACGGCACCTGTTCCGTAACTAGCAAGAACGTAGTCGGCAATCCAGATTGGGATTTCTTTCCCATTGACAGGGTTGATGGCATAAGCACCGGTCCAAACCCCTGTTTTTTCCTTAGCGAGGTCTGTACGAGCCAAGTCTGATTTCAAGCTAGCTTGGTGTTTGTATTCTGCTACAGCCTTAGCCTGTTCAGGACTTGTGATGGCATCTACCAAGTCATGCTCAGGAGCCAAAACAGTGAAAGTCGCACCAAAAAGGGTGTCAGGGCGAGTAGTAAAGACAGTGAATTCCTTGTCAGTTCCTTTCACCTTGAAAGTGACATTGGCACCAGTTGATTTTCCAATCCAGTTGCGTTGCATGTCTTTGATAGACTCTGGCCAGTCAAGGTCATCCAAGTCAGTCAGCAAACGCTCTGCATAGGCAGTAATTTTAAGCATCCATTGGCGCATTGGTTTACGGACAACTGGATAGCCTCCACGCTCAGAAGTTCCGTCAGGAAGGACTTCTTCGTTGGCGATAGCTGTTCCCAATTCTTCAACCCAGTTTACTGGCACTTCCGCTTCATAGGCCAAACCTTTTTCGTAAAGCTTGGTGAAGATCCATTGTGTCCATTTATAGTAGTTTGGGTCTGTAGTATTAACTTCACGGTCCCAGTCGTAAGAGAATCCAAGCGCATTGATTTGGCGTTTGAAGTTGGCGATGTTTTCCGCTGTGAATTCCGCTGGGTCATTCCCTGTATCCATAGCGTATTGCTCTGCAGGCAAACCAAAAGCATCCCATCCCATTGGGTGAAGGACATTGTAACCTTGGGCACGTTTGAAACGGCTAAGGATATCAGTCGCTGTGTAGCCTTCTGGGTGTCCTACGTGAAGACCCGCTCCAGATGGGTAAGGGAACATGTCCAAAGCATAAAACTTAGGTTTTGAAGCGTCTGTTCCTGTCTTAAAAGTGTGATGGTCAGCCCAGTATTTTTGCCACTTAGGCTCGATTTCTTTATGATTGTAAAAACTCATAGCGTCTCTCCAATTTTCGTGATGCTCCTATTATACCATTTTTAGGCGATTTTTAAAGGTTCAGACAAAGAAAAAGACAGGTCCCATACGGGACCTGTCTCTCCTGTTTTCTTCAAGAAAAGTCTATTTCACATGCTTTTCAAGTTCTTCTTGCGCTTTTTTATTGGATTTTTCTTTTTCTTTCTTCCATTGATCACGCGCTTTGTCGTAGTCTTTAGCCGATACGACCTTGTCTTGAACTTCCAAATATTTATAGTTGAAGGATTGACCCTTGTGGCCTGTCCAAGCAAAGGCTGCGGAGTATGGTACAGTCTTACGAACACCTGGAGAAGCTCCATCTGAATGGATCGGAATCAAGAGTGCACTATCGGTCAACCAAGCTTGAGCGGCAGCATATTTTTCGTAACGCTTGTTCACATCTTTGGTTTCATTGTGCGCATCTTCGATCAATTGATCGTATTCATCAAAACCAGCTGCTTTTGCGGCCGCATTATCCGTACCAGCATCGAATCCAAAGTAGGCATTGGCATTTTCGCCAGATTTACCACTAGTGATATCAATGTAAGAAGATGGGTCCGTATAGTCTGGTCCCCAACCCAAATTATTGTTCAAATCCCAGTCTTGTTGCGATGCATTTTCAGCAAAGTAGGTAACCCGTTGCAGGTCATCATCTGAGATCATTTTCAGATCAATAACAATATTTTCTGCTCCTAAAGTTGACTCGATCGACTGTTTGAAGGATTGGGCTTGTTTGATTCCTTCTGTATAAGTTGAAGAAGTTGGAAGGTCCAAATGAATTGGGAATTCAACTCCTTGAGCCTGCAAATCTGCCTTAGCTTTGGCAAACTCTTCTTTGGCCTTGGTTGGATTGTAGAGGGTATCTTTTCCATCTGCGACAGAGACCCCTTTCCATTCATCCCCATAAGCTTCCAAGTCTTTTTCTACTGCATCCCCAAATTGTTGGCCATTGATTTGGACAAAGTTTGGTGGCGTAAAGGTATTACGGATGACCTTATTGGCAGCAGCTTCCCCGTTCGCCTGAGCTACATATGCCTTACGGTTGAAGGCAAACATAATGGCTTGACGGAAGTCTTTATTTAAAATTGCTTTCTTAGTTGAAGTCTTTTGAGCATCTGTGGTCTTGGCTGTAATTTCATAAGACTGACGGTCAATGTTGAAGGAAAGGTTGTAGGTTGAGGAACCTTGGTCACTAAAGACGATATCGTCTTTGTGCTTCTTCTCTACACTCTTATAGTTAGAGCCACTTGGGAAGACACGGGCAACCGTATAGTCGCCTTTATCAAATCCACGGATCAAGGATTCTGAATCTTGTCCATCATAATAGGTCAACTTGACTTTACTGATCTTGACATTATCCGCATCCCAATATGTTGGGTTCTTTTCCAAGGTCGCAGAAGATTTAGAAGTGATGGACTTGATCAAATAAGGACCGCAGTAGAGGATACTAGATGGAGAAGTCCCTTGACCATAGTCATCTCCTTTAGATTTCAGGAATTCTTCGTTAACCGGCATCAAGATCCCCATCGTAGTCTTAGAATTCCAGAAACTTTCCGGTTGGCTCAAGGTATATTGAACGGTATAATCATCAATAGCCTTTACTCCAACAGTTGAGAAATCAGATGTCTTCCCTGAAACATAATCATCCAAGCCTTTGACAGATTTTTGAACCAAGTAAATCGCTTGTGATTTCTTGTCTGCCGCGTGTTTGAGGCCTGTGACAAAGTCTTGGGCTTTGACTTCTCCATATTCTTCCCCTTCAGAAGTCATCCATTTGACCCCTTTACGGAGTTTATAAGTATAGGTCAAGCCATCCTTGGAAACAGTCCAGTCTTTAGCAAGCGATGGGATCAAGTTCCCGTACTTGTCCACTTCCAACAAGCCATCTATCGCATTTCCTGTAAACTCGGAAGTCGATTTTTTATTGGAAATCGAGTAGTCTAAGGTATCCGGATCCTGGGTATAGACATAGCTAAATGTCTGACCACCAGAGCTACTAGATTTCCCTCCTGAGCAGGCTGCCAGTACACCAGCTGATAAAAGCAGAGCGCTGGTAGCTAAGAGTACCTTCCCTTTGTTCATATAAATCACCTCATTGTAAAAAATGTTATACTCAATTTAAATTATAGCACTTTCTAGGGAAATGTAAACGCTTTTACTGCGAAATTATTCTATTTTTCCTTTATTTTTTCAATTTCTACTTTTTCTAAAATTTTTTCAAGTTGAATCCCTGGCCTGTATGATATAATGGAATCTATGAATTATGTGAGACATTTACACAAACGACTAAAACACAGCCTCTTGTCCCTCCTTGTAGGAGTCTTGACATTAGGCCCTATTTCCACTGCCTTTGCGGACGACATCTACCAGCAAGAAGATGTCATGAAAATCGCAGCTGATGCTGGACTGGTATTGGATGATTTTTACAAGCCTAAGGCTGACATCGTCATCGACGCCAATACTGGAGCTATATTGTACGGAGACAATATCGACACGGTCCGGGACTCAGGAAGCATGGCCAAACTCATGAGTGCCTATGTAGTCTTTCGGGCCCTCAAAGAAGGTAAGATCAAATACGATACCGTGGTCACAGCAACAGAGGCTGATCAAGCTATTTCGGAAAACAATTTGTTAAGTAACTCACCTATTGTAGCTGGTGTGGACTATAAGGTATCTGAATTGATCAAGATGCTCTTTGTTCCCTCTTCCAGCGCAGCTGTGATCATGCTCGCAAACGCTGTTACGGACAATGATCCCGATAAGTTTTTGGACTTAATGAATCAGTACGCGCAAGAAATGGGGATGAGCCATACCAAATGGGGCAATCCAAATGGGGCAATGATTTCGGTGCTTCAAGGCTACTACAATCCGCAACGCTACGATGTCAATGCCAATAACGAAATCACAGCGCGAGACATGTCTATTCTGGCTTATCACATCGTAAACGACCTGCCAGAAATGTTGGAATACACCAAGCAAGCTCACACCACTATCATGGAAGGAACCCCTTACGAGCAAAGCTACGATAATTACAACACTTCCCTCGAAGGTGGAAAGTTCGCCCTCAAAGGAACAGATGGCCTTAAGACAGGATCCAGCCCAACTGCTGACTACAACTACACCGCGACAACCAAGCGGGGTAAACAACGGATTATTGAAGTCATTTTGGGGGTTGGAAACTACGATGTCGAGATCGCCGAAAGCTACCGCAATCAGATCGGAAATACCTTAGCAGAGAAAATGTTTGCGGATTACCAATACAAAAAAGTTCTCTCTGCAGGGGAACACACCATCGACGGGAAGACCATTCAGCTGAAGCAAGACTTTTATGCAACCGTTAAAAAAGGCACGAATCCAGCAATTAAACTGGAAAACAACCGCCTGGTCGTCCAAAACGGCTTGCAACAGGTATCTCCAAGTATTAAGGCAGGAATGGCCGTGAGCGATTCTAAAGCAACAAACTCTAGCAGTAAACAGAAGGGACTAGATGCCATGTGGCTCTTCTGCTTCTTGCCAGCCGGAATCTTATACCTGATCTTTAAACAAACCGATCCAAAAAGAAGAAAATAGAAACAGAACTCCCATTACCATAAGGTATGGGAGTTCTTGGTTTGTCGACAAAGCCGTCTTAGGCCAAACCTTGAACGTAGGCATCTACTGCTACGATGGCTTGGGCAATATCAGAAGCCTTCACTTCAAACGGCATTTGATGGATGGTTTCTCCTTCGATGGTGGCCTGTTGGCCAACCTTGAGAAGATCTTCATAACTTGCAGTTTCAAGATGCATTTCTTTCAGAGTGGTTGGCATACCGATTTGTTGATAGAAACGAATGTATTTATTCAATTCTTCCTTAGGACGGTTTTCTAAGAACAATTGAACTAGCGTTCCGTAGGCTACTTTTTCACCGTGAGTTAAATGGTGGATGTCCCCAGTAAGGGCTGTAAAGCCATTATGGATGGCATGGGCAGCAGCTAATCCCCCACTTTCAAATCCAATACCACTGAGAAGGGTATTGGCTTCAATGATGTTTTCAAGAGCAGGAGTTACGACTTTGGCTTCACAAGCAGCCATGGCTTGGAGACCATCAGCAAATAAGGTTTCTTCACAACGTTGTGCAATGGCGACACCCGCTAAGGTTTGTCGTTGACCCAACATGGTTTTTCCATTCGCTTGCATCACTGCACGCGCTTCTACCCAAGTTGCTAGGCCATCTGCGATACCAGAGGCGAGCAAGCGTTTTGGTGCTTGAGAGATTACTTTGCTATCCACCAAGACCAATTCTGGGTTCTTAGAATAGAAGATATAGCGCTCAAAGGCACCCTCATCCGTATAGATAACCGACAAGGCGGAAACGGGAGCATCTGTAGAGGCGATGGTCGGAGCAATCACAACTGGTGATTTTAGAAGATCAGCAATAGCTTTTGCACTATCGATGGTTTTTCCTCCACCAAGTCCAATGACCAAATTACAGCCATTTTCTTCTGCCAGACTAACCACACGATTGATTTCGTTGTCAGAAGCTTCTCCATTAAAGAAGACTGGCAAAACCGTGAGCCCATTTTGACCAAGGTATTCTTCAAAACGCTTCCCTACGATATCATAGACCACTGAATCACATAGCAAAACAGGGTGATTCCCTAATTCTGAAATAGATTGCGCATTTTCAAATAAGGCATTCTCACCTTGAATGTAACGTGACGGACTTGCAAAATTTCTCATAGTCTGCTCCTTTAAAATTTATTTAGTTCACACTCATAGTAGCATTTATTTCTATGAAATTCAAAGAATTATACAAGGCTCTAATCAATTAAATTTATCTATTCACGCAGTCATTGGAAGCGCTTCGTTTTTATTTGATGAATCTTATTATCAAAAATCCCCAAAGCTAGTTTCAGTAGGTTGAAACTTGACTTTGGGGATTTTTATTTTTTTACAAGCATTGAGAAAATCAATCAATGGCTTAACTGAAGTCGAGACTACTTCCTTTGATCAACAAAACTAGTATCGCGAAATTGAACTCGCCCTAAAAGCGTCGAGAAAAAGAGAGATTGACTGGTGGGCCTGGCCCACATGGTCAATCTCCTATTTTCTTCTCGCTTTTTTTACGGGCTTAGTATCTTAATTTACCAAATAATTACACGATCCTCTGGTGCGCGCCACATGCCATCTCCTTCTTTGACATCAAAGGTTTCAAAGAATTCGTCAAAGTTTGGTAATTGGACATTGGTACGGAGTTTTCCTGGTGCGTGGACATCGACACTTGCGAGGAGTTGCATGTACTCTGTCCGGGCTTTCATGCGCCAGATGCGAGCAAAGTTGGTGAAGAATTCTTCTGCTGAGAAATCTTCCTCTTTCTTAGCAGCTTCAAGGGCTGCAGCGATACCGCCAAGGTCTGCCACGTTTTCAGAAACGGTCAATTTCCCGTTGATCTTGGCACCGTAAGAGTCTTGGCCTTCGAACTGATCGATGACTTTTTGAGTCCGAGCGGTAAAGGCTTCGTAATCTTCTGGTTTCCACCAGTCTTTCAAGCTACCGTTCTCGTCAAAGGATGCTCCATTGGTGTCAAAGGCGTGGGAGATTTCATGGGCAATGACCGCACCGATTCCGCCGTAGTTGGCTGATGATGATTGGTGAAGGTCATAGAAAGGTGCCTGTAAAATCGCTGCTGGGAAGACGATTTGGTTCTGTTGCGGATCATAGTAAGCATTGACCATATTAGCTGGCATGTGCCATTCGCTCCGATCAACTGGTTGGTTCCACTTGCTCCAGACATGCTCGATGGAAATTTGAGCCAATTTTTGAGCATTTTCCACCAAGGTCTTGCTTTCGTCGATGATCTTCTTGGCGTATGTTTCAGGTAATTTTTCAGGGTAGCCGATATGTGGTGTGATGACATTGAGCTTGACAATGGCTTTTTCACGAGTTTCAGGAGCGAGCCAGTCTGCTTTTTCTAAGCGATCCTTGTAGACTTCAATCATGGTCGCTACTTTATGCTCTACGTCTGCTTTCGCCTCTGGTGAGAATTTTTCTCCTGCATACCAAAGGCCAAGTGCTTGGCTATAAGGTCCTTCTGCCAAAGCCAAAGCGGCTTTTTCTTTCGGACGGGCTTCTGGTGTCCCTGTAATCGTACGGCTATACTCACCAGATAAGACACGGATTTCTTCAGTCAAGAAAGACGTCCAAGAAAGAGCTGCACTGAGTTTCAATTTGGCATGAATGGTTTCCCAGTTGGCTGCCGAGTAGTATTTTGGCGCAAATTCCTTCCAGAAGCGCTCTTCTGGAACAATGATAGTATCTGGCGTTTGCCCGATCACTTCTGTAAAGAAGGTATCGAGTGGCAATTCTGGAACCAAGGCCTTGAAATCTGCCCACTCATAAGGATGGTAGAGTTTATTGTACTCGGATTTTTCTTCGTTTGACAAGACATATTTGGCCAATTCTGCATCCGCCGCAATCACTTTATCCAGAATGTCTTTGATTTCCTCCTCTGAGAAATCAAATTTTGCCAAGAGCTTTTCAACCATTTGACGCCAAACAGCCAATAACTCTGGGCCTTTTTCATTGCCTTCTTCATAGTAGGTCGTATCAGGCAAGATCAAACCGAGTGCTTCTCCCCACAAGACATTCATTTGGGCATTCATAAAGTCTGGTGATACGCTAAATGGCATGAGATTTGGTTTGCCAGCTAGTTCATAGGTACCCAACTTGCTGGTATAGTCTTCAAAAGAAGACAAAGCCTTAATTTCATTGATCAAAGGCATGACTGGTGCCACACCAGCTGCTTCTCGCGCATCAAAATCTGCCACCATTTTGTGGTATTTGACAAAGTTTTGCAGAATGCTGTCTTCAGGTAGCTCTTCTCCCCGTTGCCATTTCCCAGTGATATCCAACATCAAGTTTTCGATATCTTGGATCAAGTCCATAAAACCACCAGTTGACGGTTTGTCATCAGGGATCACAGCTGTCTCAGCCCATTCCCCATTGACGTAATCATAAAAATCATCTTGTAAACGTACCATGATCTTCTCGCTTTCATTCTTTTCTAATAACCTTATCAAAAATAGGAACTTTTTTCAATGATTTCAAGTGATTTAAGCTGAATTATTTTATTAATTAACTTGACTTAATTTTTTTATTCATGTATATTAATACTAAAGGAGCAAAATCATGATTCAAATTGAACATCTAAGTGTTGCCTACCAGCAAACACTGGCCTTGGAGGATCTTTCCCTCACCATCCAGGGGCCAACCATCCTAGGAATTCTTGGGCCCAACGGAGCTGGGAAATCAACCCTGATCAAGGCCATGCTAGGACTTCTCCCCCATTCGGGAAAGGTCCAGCTCGATCAAAAAGATCTCGGCCAAGTTCTTCAACGAGTGGCCTACGTCGAACAGAAATCCGCTATTGATTTCCACTTCCCCATCACGGTGCGGGAGTGTGTCTCACTGGGTCTCTATCCCCATCTTTCTATCTTCAAGCGAAAAAGCAAAGAGGACCTCAAAAAAGTGGAAAATGCCTTGAAACTTGTCAATCTTCTTGATCTAGCAGATCGCCAGATCGGCCAGCTTTCGGGAGGGCAATTCCAACGGGTGCTGATTGCCCGTTGCCTAGTCCAAGAAGCGGATGTCATCTTTTTGGATGAGCCCTTCGCAGGGATTGACTCTGTCAGCGAAGACATCATCATGCAGACCCTCCAGACCTTGAAACAAGAAGGCAAGACCATCCTGATTGTCCATCACGACCTCAGCAAGGTCCCAGCTTATTTTGACAAGGTCCTCCTCCTTCACCGCAAGCTGATCGCTTTTGGGAAAACAGAAGAAACCTTTACCAAAGAGAATCTTCACGCAGCTTACGGTCATGAACTTTTTATAGGAGGTGAAATCAGATGATTGCAGAATTTATCGATGGATTACAGCAATTCCACTTCTTACAGAATGCCCTGATCACAGCCATTGCCATCGGTATTGTCGCTGGAGCTGTCGGATGCTTCATTATTTTGCGAGGCATGTCTCTCATGGGAGATGCTATCTCGCACGCAGTCCTTCCAGGGGTGGCCCTGTCCTTTATCCTTGGCATCAATTTCTTTATTGGCGCCATTGTCTTTGGGCTTCTAGCTTCCATCCTTATCACCTATATCAAGAGCAACTCCATCATCAAGAGCGACACAGCGATAGGGATTACCTTTTCTTCTTTCCTCGCCTTAGGAGTCATCCTGATTGGAGTCGCAAAAAGTTCCACCGACCTTTTCCACATCCTCTTTGGGAATATCTTGGCCGTGCAAGACCAGGATATGTGGATGACCATCGGTATTGGGGTGGCGGTCTTGCTGGTGATTGTCCTGCTTTTTCGCCCCTTGCTTCTCACTTCATTTGATCCAGTTTTGGCTCAATCCATGGGCATCCGGGTCAAGGTCTACCACTACCTCCTTATGGTGCTCTTGACATTGGTTTCTGTTACTGCTATGCAAAGTGTCGGAACCATTCTCATCGTCGCCATGCTTATTACACCCGCTGCGACGGCCTACCTCTATGCCAATAACCTCTGGTCCATGATGCTTTTGTCCTCTAGCCTAGGAGCTCTTGCATCCATTCTGGGACTCTTTATTGGCTATAGCTTGAACATCGCCGTTGGATCTTGTATTGTCCTCACTTCTGCCGTCTTCTTTCTCATCAGCTTTTTTATCGCTCCTAAGCAGAGAAAGAACAAGCACGCTCTTTCATCTCATTAAAGGAGAAACACATGAAAAAAATCGCTTCTGTCCTCGCCCTCTTTGTGGCGCTCTTATTTGGCCTTCTAGCCTGTAGCAAGGGGGCTTCTTCTGGAGCTTCTGGTAAATTGAAAGTGGTCACCACCAACTCCATCCTTGCAGATATGACCAAAAATATTGCTGGGGATAAGATCGAACTGCACAGTATCGTTCCCGTCGGCAAAGATCCCCACGAATACGAACCACTACCAGAAGATGTCAAAAAAACTTCGCAAGCAGACCTGATCTTCTACAACGGGATCAACCTCGAAACCGGTGGAAATGCTTGGTTTACCAAGTTGGTCAAAAATGCCAATAAAGTAGAAAACAAGGACTATTTCGCAGTGAGCGAGGGAGTCGACGTCATCTACCTAGAAGGCCAAAACCAAGCTGGAAAAGAAGATCCACATGCTTGGCTCAATCTCGAAAACGGGATCCTCTACGCTAAAAACATTGCCAAACAATTGATCGCCAAAGATCCGAAAAATAAGGACTTCTACGAAAAAAATCTAGCAGCCTACACTGAAAAACTCAGCAAGCTAGACCAAAAAGCCAAACAAGCATTCAATAACATCCCAGAAGAGAAAAAGATGATTGTGACCAGCGAAGGCTGTTTCAAGTACTTCTCAAAAGCCTATGGCGTCCCATCTGCCTATATCTGGGAAATCAATACGGAAGAAGAAGGCACACCTGACCAAATCAAAACACTGGTAGAAAAGCTCCGTCAAACCAAGGTGCCGGCCCTCTTTGTTGAATCCAGCGTCGATGAACGTCCTATGAAAACTGTCTCTAAAGATACCGACATCCCAATCTATGCAAAGATCTTCACGGATTCCATTGCCAAAGAAGGAGAAAAGGGCGATAGCTACTACAGCATGATGAAGTGGAACTTAGACAAGATCGCAGAAGGATTGAGTCAGTAACCCTTCAGATTTCTAAACAAATCAGTGGCCCCTCCTCCGGTATTGAGGTACAATAAAAACAAAAAAGGAGTCTTTTTATGGCAACATTTTTAGGAAACCCTGTTACCTTTACCGGATCTCAACTTCAAGTAGGGGAAATGGCCCATGATTTTTCATTGATTACTCCAGCTCTGGAGAAGAAATCTTTAGCTGATTTTGCTGGGAAGAAAAAAGTCCTCAGCATCATCCCATCCATCGACACAGGGATCTGTTCGATGCAAACACGTCACTTCAACAAGACCTTATCGGACTTGGAAGACACTGTCGTCTTGACGGTCTCTGTCGACCTTCCTTTCGCTCAAGGTAAATGGTGTGCTGCTGAAGGGATCGACAATGCTATCATGCTCTCAGACTACTACGACCATTCCTTCGGAAAAGCCTACGGCCTCTTGATCAATGAGTGGCACTTGCTTGCGCGCGCTGTTTTGGTCCTAGATGCAGATAACAAGGTCACATACGTTGAATACCTAGACAACATCAACAGCGAACCAAATTACGACGCTGCAATCGAAGCCGTCAAAGTACTTGGATAAACGAAAAAAGAGGTCTGCGACCTCTTTTCTATATCTACAAAATCTGTTCAGAACCTTTCCTTAAGTGAGTACGGACGTCAGCGAACTTCTAGGAAGTTCCATGACTTAGCAAGATACAAAGGGCGTTCGCGAATAAAGTCAAAATAGGAAGTTTGACACAGAATCTTTTGATTCTAGGAAAACTTATCTTTT
>NZ_KV807483.1:75367-95983 GCF_001812015.1 Streptococcus sp. HMSC073D05 | reverse complement strand
CTTTTGATTCTAGGAAAACTTATCTTTTTGACACGATCCGCAGCCCGTGTTCAATTAGTTTTGAACCTAACGTTTCAAAACTCCCGAGTACTTGAAACAACAATGTTTCAAGCACTTTTCTCACAGCGGAAAGGCTCATCACCTGATAGATCAGCTCTAAGAACTTAACTGTTTTAACTTCTTTTAAGAATCTCTTAGGCTATTTTATGTAAAATAACAGTTCTTTCGTTGTTATAAAATCCGATGGAGCCCATTCTGGAGGAGAACCCGCCAGCGTAAGCGAGGGATGCCTCTGAGGAAACTTCGCACGCGTCTTGCTACTTGTTGCTTGTAGCTCTGGCCTCCTTGTGCAAAGACTCCTTTTCGACTCCAGTATCCCTCGATACCGCGGTCATTCTTCGGAGCTAGATAGCGAACACCTTGCTGATAGAGGACCTGCTTGCGAAAGGCTGGGTCCCAAGCTTTGACGGGGTCAATATCTAAGTCCTTATGGGTCCGGCCCCTAGCCAACCCGTAGTTAAAACTGGCACCATTGACAATGCCATTTTCAGAAATTTCTACTGGATCGACTTCATTGAGGAAATGCCCAGCTAGATCGAGAATATACTCCGTATGAAAATTTAACAAGACCTTGAAATTGACTTGTTGGAAAGCCCCTGATGGATAATGAAGGTGACCATCTGACCTTAGGGAGACCTTATTGTGAAGACGAGCAGCCGCATAAGCATCCACCGTGATCGCTCTAGCCTCCTGTAGGTAAGCTTGTAAGGCCTCTTCGTCAGTCTGTCCAGCTCTTGCCTCATGCGTCCGAATCCATTGTGCCTGGTAACTTGAAAGTAGGTAGCGCAACTGGTGAACCTGGCGTTTCAAGAGCTGATCTCCCGACTGATCTGCTAAGTGATCCTTTTTAAAAGCGATTTGCACGACGCGTGAAAAAGCCTTCCAAAAGTCGGAACCTGGTGGACAATCTGGAGCCATCCTACTCAGAAGAAAGGCTGTTTCTTCACAAGTTCCAGACAAGTCACTTGGCATAAGAAGAATTTTCATGACTCCCCTCAGCAAGTCTTGGGCAGCAGTTTCCGTTAGATCTTTGATCTCTTGAAACCACATGTTTTGAAACAGAGGACTGGCAAAGAAAAAGACAGACTGATATTGTTCTTGGTAGGCTTGTGGATCTTTGTATCCCTGCAAGTGCTTCTCTAGATAGGCTAAACTATTTTCTCTCCAGCCTAGTCTCGCTAATTCCCGTCTGTTCATGATGCCGTCCTTTCTATGATTCTATACTACCATCTTTTGGAGCTTGAGACAATTCTCATTACTCCACTAGCGTTTTTGAGGATTTTTTTGATATACTAGAAGTGAGCGAAGAAAAGAGGAAAGCATGACACCAAACAAAGAAGATTACCTCAAGTGTATTTATGAAATTGGCACAGAAGTAGAAAAAATCAGTAATAAGGAAATCGCTAGTCGCATGCAGGTCTCTCCACCCGCTGTGACCGAGATGATTAAGCGCATGATCTCTGAGGGCCTCTTGGTGAAAGATAAGACCCATGGCTATCTACTAACAGATCTGGGCTCGCAATTGGTCTCTGATCTCTACCGCAAGCACCGCTTGATCGAAGTATTTCTGCTGGAAAATCTTGGCTACACAACTGAGGAAGTCCATGAAGAGGCAGAAGTTCTCGAGCATACCGTTTCTGAACATTTCATCGACCGACTGGATCACATGCTTGGGAATCCTAAGACCTGCCCTCACGGTGGGACAATTCCAAAGAAAGGCGAAAGGCTTGTCGAAGCCCACCAAGGCCGTCTCAGTGAAACGACCCAACCTGGTCTGTATATTCTGCAAAGGGTCTACGACACCTATGAATTGTTAAAATTCTTAGACCAGATCCATCTCCAAATTGGTGATACCATCGCGTTTCAACGGTATGATGACTACACAGGCCTCTATCACTTCGTTATCCATGGACAAGAAATTTCTATCAACCAAGTGATCGCCCAACAACTTTATATCGAAAAACATGCAGTCTAATCCGACCACATGCTTTCTTATTTATGGATTTTTTGTATCTAGCAAAATCGTCACTGGACCATCATTGATCAATTCAATCGCCATATCGGCTCCAAAGATCCCTCGTTTGACAGGGACTTCTTTTTCTAATTGATCATTAAAGGCATCATATAACTGACTGGCCATATCTGGCTTGGCAGCCCCTGTAAAAGCAGGACGGTTGCCTTTTTTTGTCTCCGCAAAGAGGGTGAATTGAGAAATCGACAAAATTTCTCCTTGGATATCTTTGACTGAAAGATTCATCTTATCTTCCTCATCTGAAAAAATACGCATCTGCGATACCTTTCGAACCGCATATTCCAAATCCTTTTGGTCATCCTCAGGCCCTACTCCCACCAAAAGCAGCAAACCTTGCTGGATCGCATTGTAGACTTGACCATCAATGGAAACCGAGGCACTCTTGACCCGTTGAATCACTAATTTCATTTTATTATCCTATTTTATAAATCTATCGAACATTCACTGCTGACCTTCAAAAAACATCAACCTCAGACGACGAGCTAACCAAGCAATAAAAGAGTTCTGAACATATCCTAGCTTCTTCAAAGAAAATCAACATCAGACAAGGCAGTGAGACGCAGGCATAACTGTAGTTAGGCCAGTCGAAACTAACGCAGTATGAAGTAGATTTTCGCAGAAGACTAGCCGTTGGTACGCTTAACAGAGTACACCTCCGGCACACTCTTAATCTTATCCACAACTGTTGTCAACATCGATAGGTTCGGAATCCCAAAGGAAATGTGGATATTGGCAAATTTCATATCTTTGGTTGGTTGAGCATTGACAGTTGAGATCATCTTAGCTGTATTGGAGAGGACTTGGAGCACGTCGTTAAGAAGACCTGCACGGTTGAGTCCATAAATGTCAATATGGGCGATGTAGTCCTTGGTCGTATTGTTATCTTCCCATTCTACATCGATCAAGCGTTGCTCGTAGTTGTCTTGAGCTCGGAGGTTCATACAGTCCTGACGGTGAATGGCAACGCCGCGTCCTTTGGTGATGTAGCCGACGATTTCATCACCTGGAACTGGATTACAACACTTAGCAATCCGAATCAAGAGTCCAGAAGCACCTTGGATAACCACGCCACCTTCGTGACGGACCTTCAGGGTGTCTTTTTTATTTTCAACCTTGACCTCGCCACCTTTGACCAGCTCTTCTGCTTCTGCGCGTGCCTTAGCCCGTTCTTCTTCCCGGCGTTCATCCTCCGTCAAGCGGTTAAAGATGGTAATAGCTCCGATCTCTCCAAAACCAATCGCCGCAAACAAGGCTTCTTCTGTCTTATAGCTTGATTTTTGTAGCACTTTGTCCATGTGCTTTTTGTCCATGAACTTATTGGCTACCAAGTCATGCTCGTGGAATTGGGCCATCAAGAGGTCCCGACCACGGTTAATCGACAATTCCTTGTCTTGATTTTTAAAGAACTGACGAATCTTGTTGCGCGCCTTGCTAGTTTTAACAAGTGTCAGCCAGTCACGGCTCGGACCAAAGGAGTTGGCATTGGTGATAATCTCCACCTGGTCTCCCGTCCGAAGTTTGGTATTGAGGGGCACCATCCGGCCGTTGACCTTGGCACCAATCGCTTTTTCCCCAACCTTGGTGTGGATTTCATAAGCAAAATCGATCGGTCCAGAATCTTTCGGAAGCGAGCGCACGGTTCCATCTGGTGTGAAGACGTAAATCTCTTCTGCCAAGATGTCTTCTTTTACATTTTCAACAAATTCTTTAGCATCGCCTGACTGGTCCTGGAGTTCCATCATCTCCTTGATCCAGTTCATCCCAATAGCCGATTCCTTGCTGTTGACTTGACCCTTGATTCCTTTTTTATAGGCCCAGTGAGCCGCAACCCCGTATTCGGCAACCTCGTGCATTTCCTTGGTTCGGATCTGGAATTCAATCGGTCCCTTAGGGCCGTATACAGTCGTATGGATAGACTGATAGCCATTGGCCTTCCGGTTGGCAATATAGTCCTTAAAACGCCCCGGCATTGGCTTCCAGAGCTCATGGATGTAGCCTAGCATAGCATAAACATCACTTGGAGTATCCAGGATACAGCGGATGGCAATCAAGTCATAGATTTCATCAAAGCGTTTCTTCTTATCCTGCATTTTGCGATAGATCGAGTAGATATGCTTTGGTCGACCATAAATTTTCCCATGCAGATGGCGTTCTCCAGCATAGGTCTCAATCTTGTGGACAACCTCTTCGACCAACTCTTCTCGCTCGCGACGTTTTTCCTTCATCATATGAGAAATCTTGTAGAATTCTGTCTCATTCAAATAACGGAAAGACAAATCTTCAAGCTCCCACTTGACGCTGGAAATCCCGAGACGGTGGGCTAGTGGTGCATAGATCTCCATGGTCTCACGCGAAATGCGCTCTTGCTTATCCTTGCGCAAATGCTTGAGGGTACGCATATTATGCAAGCGGTCTGCCAATTTGACCAAAATGACACGGATATCTTGAGACATGGCCATAAGCATCTTGCGATGGTTTTCCGCCAACTGCTCTTCATGGGACTTGTACTTGACCTTCCCGAGCTTGGTCACCCCATCGACAATCACGCGCACATCATGACCAAATTCGCGCTCTAAATCATCTAAAGTCGCATCCGTATCTTCTACGACATCATGCAAAAAGCCACAGGCGACCGTCACAGCATCCAGTTTCAGCTTGGCAAGGATTCCTGCCACTTGAATCGGGTGGACGATATAAGGCTCGCCAGACTGACGGAATTGCCCATTATGGCAATCAACCGCATAGACCAAAGCCTTTTGTACAAAAGCAACATCTTCAGGTGATAAATATTTTTTTGTAAGGGCAACGACTTGGTCCCCTGTTAAATTCTCTTCTTTCGGCATTCGTTTTCTCCAGTTTCTTGGATACTATTTTAACACTTTTAGAAGCAGATGGGAACCAATGAAGCTACTTTAATATACGGATACTTCTCGAAGATCATTCTGGGATCCACCTTGCTTTCATCATTCGTAAAAGTTTTTTGTAAAAAAACTAACGAAGCGATTTCTTCACTTCGTTAGTTCATTAATTCTGTGACAACACTCACGGCGCTGAGGGCATAGAGTGGCGCTGTTTCTGCTCGCAGGATGCGAGGACCAAGTCCTGCAAGAATGGCTCCTTTAACTGTAAAACTTTCAATTTCTGCAGGGGAGAGGCCTCCCTCTGGCCCAAAGATAAAGAGCAGTTTAGCTCCAGTTTCCAATCCGGTCAGCGACTGAATCAGAGCGGCTGCCTCTCCTTCTTTGGCCGACTCTTCATAGGCCACCACGATCCGGTCAAACTGGTCAAGTTGTGCTAGAAAGTCAGACTTTTTCTCAAAAAGGGTAATGCTTGGGACCAAATTCCGCTTGCTTTGCTCGGCTGCTCCAAGGGCAATTTTTTCTAACTTTTCGACCTTTTTACCCAACTTCTTGCCGTCCCACTTGGCAACGGACCAGTCTGCAGGGAAGGCCCAGATTTGGCTGGCACCGAGTTCTGTTACTTTTTGAGTGATGAACTCCAGCTTATCTCCCTTGGGAAAGCCTGATGCAATGGTCACTTGAACTGGCAGTTCCACATTGTCAGCTAATTCTTCAATCAGCTCCAATTGACGGGACTCCACATTGACCACGCGCGCCAAGCGCTTAATCCCATCATCAAAGACTAAAGTCACCTCATCGTCTTCTTTCAAGCGCATGACCTGAAACATGTGCTTGCTGGTTTCCTTGTCCTCGATGGTGACAGGTGAGCTAGCCAAACCTTTTACAAAATACTGCTGCATGCTAGCCTCCAATCACACCGGAGACATCCTTGGTCTTCTTGAAGACGCAGGCATTCCATTCCCCTTGGATCATGTGGGTTTCAAGGAAGAATCCTGCTGACTCAGCCGACTCGCGCACCATGTCCCACTTGTCCTTGATAATGCCACTCATGATGAGATAACCTTCATCCTTGACCAAGCGATAAGCATCATCTGTCAGATGGATAAGGATATCCGCCAGGATGTTGGCCACGATGACATCTGCCTCAATCTCCACGCCTTTCAGCAAATCGCCTGGGGCTACATGGATGTTTTCCATGCCTGGGTTGAGTTCAATATTTTCCTGAGCGACACGAACGGCTACATCATCCAAGTCATAGGCAAAGATTTCCTTGGCGCCAAGAAGCGAGCTGGCAATGGAAAGGACACCTGAACCTGTCCCCACATCTAGCACTGTCTCCCCACCACGAAGAACCTGCTCCAAGGCAAAGAGACTCATCTTGGTTGTTGGGTGGGTTCCTGTCCCAAAGGCCATCCCTGGATCCAGTTTGATAATCTTTTCTCCCGCCGTCGCCTCATAGTCCGTCCATGACGGCACGATAGTCAAGTCATGGGTGATACGAGCTGGTTCATAGTATTTCTTCCAGTTGTCGGCCCAGTCTTCCTCAGCCAAGGCAGTCGTGCCCATCTTAACTTCGCCCAGATCCATAAAATCTGTCAATTCTGCCAAGCGAGCCTGCAAATCCGCTTCAACCGCTGCTACATCAACCGTTTCAGGATAGTAGGCGGTCACCACGATTTCTTCTTGCTGCTCGACATCAGGAAAAATCTCACCGAAGCGGTCCACGTTGCCCACATAGTCCATGCTATCTTCGATCGCGACCCCTTGGGCACCTAACTCGATCAAGAGGTTGGAGACTAGTTCCTCACCCTCACGCTTCACTGTAACTTTTAACTCTTGCCATGTTTCCATTTGATTCTCCTTAACAATCCATTGTTTCTTCTAATTCTTTTAAAGTCTTACCGTCCTTATTTTTCCAATCCGTTCGACCATTCGTATTCATGCCTAGTACAAAAGCGGCTGCGTAAGATGGACTGGAGAACAGTTGTTTTTCTTGTAAAACACCATCTTTAATCACATTTGATTTGATTAATTCCTTACGCAATTCTTTTAGACTTGCTGGTATTGCGGGTGAATCAACCTCATCCACTTGACTGCCTTCTAAAACAACAAAACCTTCCGAAGTCTGTTCGCAGATAGCTTCAATCATTCGATTTGATTTCTTTGTTTTTCGCTTCAAATAGAGATGAGTTGAATTTTCATTAGAAACATTCTGATCTGTTTTCTTGGTCATAGGAACAAACACTCGGTACCCTAAGGTTCCTACAATCATCAAAGTATTTTCTACAACCTCATCCAACTCAGACTGCTTTTCTTCTGTTACATTCCCAGAATTGGGCTCATTCCCATTTTTGACAATAAAGCGCCCCGCGTCCTTTGCTAGTTGTGTAAATTTATTTTCCAAGTAACTAATTTCTGTGGGACCAAAGGAATTATTCTGCGTCGTCAAAATAATCACATCATTAAAATAATCTGCATGGTTATCACGAGTATGTTCCTGAACACGTAAAAGGACACCTTCACCATTTTTGCGATTCGTCGACTGCCCAATATAGGTAACATCCTTTTGCTTATTTTCATCACGACCAAATAAGAAATAAATGCCACTTTGCTTCATTTCGTCACGTGATTTTAAATCTGATAATTGAATGCGTGGAATTTTATAGATCACACCTGTCCAATTGGACAAGGTACATTTGATTATACCAGTAACTTCTCCATCCATGAGAAACATGTTGATATTTTTACTACGCTTCATCCTAATTTCTTCTCCACATAATCTCTCACCCGTTCTTGCAATTGGGGAACAACACGATCTGACGTTAAAAACTCTTCAAAGCTCACTAACTTATAGCCCTGCCCCTCATCTCCAAAGTCAATGTGTTCAAACTCTTCTTGGGCTAGATTGCCAACTAGAAAAACGAACTGTTTCGTCTCATCCAAGAGGCCAGGATAGATCCTAGACCAGATGACGTCATCTTTCGACAGTTGGATGCTCAATTCCTCATAAACCTCACGCGCTACACACTCAAAAGGTGTCTCATTTCCTTCCCGACCACCACCTGGCAAGTCCCACATATTAGGGTAAGGAATCGTTTCTTTATCATCGCGCAAGATGGTCAAAATTTGCCCCTCACAAATCAAAGCAATTTTACAACCCGTAAATTCGAATCGTGCTTCTAAGCAATCCTCAAGCATGAGCTTCCCCTCCTAGTATCTCGGATAAGGATAAAAGGTGCTTTCTTCTAGGCCGACTTTGCCTTCTTCAAAAACTTCTTGGTTCCAGACGATCTCAAAGCTCTCTGCCTCTTCGTCTGCTAAAAAATCCATGAGCTCATCCAAGGCCAACTCAGCTGTATCCCGAAGGAAAGTCGCAAAATAGGCTAGAAATTCACGAGACAATCCTTTTTTAGGCTCATAAGGAATCGCTGTTAAATAGGCATCTTCTTCCACATGAGACTTGGCTGGATTGTAGAAAATGACGGCTTCTTCAAAGAAGATATCCTCGTCAGATTCTTCGCCAGCTTCATCAACCAGTGCAACCCCTCCCGTATTCTGTGCTTCCAAGAGAAAAGCCACTTCTACCGCATGGTTTTTTTTATCCCAATTGATCTCAAAATCAAAAGGAAAAACCTTGTCCATCTCCTCTTCTAAAATATCCAAAAATCCATATTTAGACATAGCGTCCTCTTTCTAATTTCCCACTCTTAGAGCGGAATATGATACAATAGTTACTACAATCTTACCATAAAAAACTCCTCTTTGAAAGGAGACAAAGCTAGAAAGGAGAAGGAAATGCCCGACAATCTCGCACTCCGTATGCGACCACGGACGATCGATCAAGTCATCGGTCAACAGCACCTGGTTGGAGAAGGCAAAATCATTCGTCGCATGGTCGAGGCCAATCGTCTGTCCTCTATGATTCTCTATGGACCTCCGGGGATCGGAAAGACCAGTATTGCTTCTGCGATCGCAGGAACGACTAAGTATGCCTTTCGGACTTTTAATGCAACGGTTGACAGTAAAAAACGCCTACAAGAAATCGCAGAGGAAGCCAAGTTTTCAGGTGGCTTGGTCCTGCTTTTGGATGAGATCCATCGCCTTGATAAAACCAAGCAAGATTTTCTCTTGCCTTTGCTCGAAAGCGGTCTGGTCATCATGATCGGTGCAACGACTGAAAATCCCTTTTTCTCTGTCACACCCGCTATTCGTAGCCGCGTACAAATCTTTGAGCTGGAACCGTTGACGACGGAGGAGGTCAAGCAAGCTCTAAAAACGGCGCTGGATGATTCCGACCGTGGCTTTGATTTTCCAGTCGTGCTCGATGAGGACGCTTTGGATTTCATCGCTACCTCAACCAATGGAGATCTTCGCTCTGCCTTTAATTCTCTCGATCTAGCGGTGCTGTCGACCTCTGAAAATGCAGAAGGGATTCGCCATATTACGCTAGAGATCATGGAAAACAGTCTCCAGCGCAGCTACATCACCATGGACAAAGATGGAGACGGCCACTACGACGTGCTCTCTGCTCTGCAAAAATCTATCCGTGGTTCGGATGTCGATGCTAGTCTCCACTATGCAGCTCGTTTGATCGAAGCCGGAGATCTACCCAGCCTAGCTCGTCGCTTGACTGTCATCGCTTATGAGGATATCGGTCTGGCCAATCCAGATGCGCAGATTCATACCGTGACAGCGTTACAAGCAGCTGAGCGCATCGGCTTTCCTGAGGCCCGCATTCTCATCGCCAACATCGTCATCGATCTAGCCCTTTCGCCGAAATCCAACTCAGCCTACGTTGCCATGGACAAGGCGCTGGCTGATCTTAGAAGTTCTGGCAACCTTCCTATTCCTCGCCACCTCCGCGATGGTCATTATGCTGGAAGCAAGGAACTGGGAAATGCGCAAAACTATAAATACCCTCACAACTACCCTGGCAACTGGGTCAATCAGGACTACTTGCCAGACAAGCTCAAACACGCTTCCTACTTTATTCCCAATGAAAATGGCAAGTACGAGCGTGCTCTCGGAGCCACCAAGGAGAAGATTGATCAATTTAAGAAAAAGTGACATCGGTTTCAAAAAATTGAGATTTTTCCTTGAAATATTTTCAAAATGTGGTATCATATACATATAGAAACGCTGTGGTGTACGACTTCACACTTAAGTGTTGACCGACTATTTTTTGTATTATTAGGGAAACAAAAGACTTCTGGCAGTATGCAGGCCGTTTCACGCGGAAGCAGCTAAGTCAGAGCGAGTTGCCCACCTGCTTAATTGCGCGGGTTCAATACAAATCGTGAAGTATCGGCACCAATACAGCTTTTTATATTTGCCTCCTTAGCTCAGTTGGTAGAGCAGTAGACTCTTAATCTATGGGTCACAGGTTCGAGCCCTGTAGGGGGCATCTACATACAACAGGAAAAAGCCTTGATTTACAAGGCTTTTTTGTTTGTCTATAACTGATTTGCCCCATCATTTGCCCCACATTTTTTTATGAGCAATCTTTCCAGACATCTCTGACTACGAAAAACAAAAAAGCTATCCTACCTTTGCAAATTTAGATAAGATAGCAGAATATTTTAATGCAACTCCAACCCAACTATTTGGAACTAGTAAAGAGATTGAATTAGAAAAGAGTGTTCTTGAATCGAATGAATACTCTGATAAAGTAAGTGAGATCTTAAAGGCTGTCAAATACATCGAACATTTTCTAGAAACTGATGGACAGTACTTAGAGGATTTACTTTACTTAACAAGAGGCAACCAACTATACACAGAAGATGGAAAAGAGTTGTATATTGATCCAACTTCTCAGAAAAGAACACTTCATAACCAATATGAACCTGGTTTTATTGAAGCAAGGGATAAATCTCCACTAGAACTCTTAATTGAAAATAAGGAATTGTTTGATAAATAGAAAAAGCGAGGATAACCTCGCTTCAGATTGAAGTTAAAATCTTTAGAAGACACTTTTATAAGGACTTTGTCTTCAATCTGTGAAAAGGAGTGAAAACTCCTTTTCTTTTTGTAAGTCAGACTGAAACTTCCAAATTGTTTATTTATTTTATTGACATTTTCTATAAAAATAAGTACAATAGTTTTATTAGCAAACTATACTATATAGGGGGTATTGAAATGAAATTTTCTAATCGTTTACTGCTATTCCTTGCAGGAGTTGTTTTTGTCCTTTTAGGACTTTTCCTATTTACAAACCCAGTAGCTAATCTTGTTGCTTACAGCTGGTGGATTTCATTTGGTTTACTGGTTTCTTCTATAGCAGCTATTTTAGGCTATTTCTCTGCACCAAAAGAGCTTCGCTCACCTGTTTATCTTTTCCAAGGATTTGTTAGTCTTCTCTTAGCTCTTTACCTCGTTGCTTATGGCTTTGTGACCCTGCCGGTCGTCATTCCGACCATTGTAGGAATTTGGTTAATTGTAGAAGCCATTATTGCTTTCTTTAAAGGCAATCGTCTAAGATTGATTTTCCCTATTATTGGTAGCAATATCATGTGGGTAGCCTTGCTTGAATTTTTACTAGGTCTAGTGATTCTGTTCAATCCAGTGGCTACAGGTGTCTTTGTCGTTTATGTCATTGCCTTTTCATTTTTAGTTACTGGCTTCACCTACATTATTGAGGCCTTTCGTAAATAGTCTAGTTGCTATTTCTATCGCATTCAAAAAAGCTGGGAAATCATATTCTCAGCTTTTTTGTCTCTTTAATTATCACTTTTTCGCATTCCATTCTGCGTAGAATTGCTCCAAGTATTCTTCCAAAAAGTGATGGCATAGTGCTCTAGCATTCGATAAGTTGCAATAATAACCGGTCGAGAACGGGGCATCGACTCAATCATACCGAAAATAAAAGAGCGAATGTTATCTGCAAAAAGAAAGCTTAGATTCTTTGCGATTTCAACAAAAAAAGCACTGTTTGTACTGACCCCAAAAAGTTAGACAAGTAATTTAAGTGAAGGATTTAGTTCTGTATTTCACAGGACTAATGTAAGTGGCTCATTTGGACTATCCTCCTGTTTTGTTTTGTCACTTACAGTATAGTCCTTTTAGGCTTTTCTTGTATTTTGAGTTTAACTAGCACCACGGGTATTATTTTTCCTTTTACTTACCAGATAGAAGTTAAAACTTAATTGAAAAGAACCATTTAATTTAACTAATGAGAGAAATTTTCGAAAAAAAATTAACAGACTGAAGAGACTGAGGTAATTAGGAATCGGTAAACAGTCCATCTCTGATTACGAAAAACAAAAAAGCTATCCTACCTTTGCAAATTTAGATAAGATAGCAGAATATTTTAATGCAACTCCAACCCAACTCTTTGGAACGAGTAAAGAGATTGAGTTAGAAAAGAGTGTTCTTGAATCTAATGAATACTCTGATAAAGTAAGTGAAATCTTAAAAGCTGTCAAATACATCGAGCATTTCCTACATACTGATGGACAGTACTTAGAGGATTTACTTTACCTAACAAGAGGCAACCAACTATACACAGAAGATGGAAAAGAGTTGTATATTGATCCAACTTCTCAGAAAAGAACACTTCATACCCAATATGAACCTGGTTTTATTGAAGCAAGAGATAAATCTCCACTAGAGCTCTTAATTGAAAATAAGGAGCTATTAGATTAAATAAAAAAAGCGAGGATATGTACTGACCCCAAAAGTTAGATTTTTTCTGTCTAACTTTTGGGATCAGTACATTTTCAACTCTCTTATTTATTTTCTTATCTCACATAATTACTTCACATATCCAGGCTCATCAAATTCATTTTTTTCAATAACATATGCCACATTTGCATCCTTATTGATCAAAGAACATATATCTATTAAACTACAAAAGCTCTCTGACCGCAAAATTCCGTTAATTTACAACCTTATTCCTAATTTCTATTTTACTTTTCTGACAGATAAGATTATAATAAGGAGTATTTATTTTCGGAGGTTTTTATGTCATTTCTATCAAAAAATTGGGCAGGACTGTTAGTCTGTCTGATCATTTCTATCATCTCTTGGGTTTTAGGAGGCTTTCTGCCTGTTGTGGGAGCACCTGTTTTCGCCATTTTTATCGGAATGATTCTCTACCCCTTTCTCACTCCCTATAAACAACTGGATGCTGGTTTGACTTATAGCTCCAAAAAATTGCTTCAGTATGCTGTTATCTTACTTGGTTTTGGACTCAATATCTCTCAAGTTTTCGCAGTTGGAAAATCTTCCCTTCCTGTCATCCTTTCGACTATTTCTATCGCTTTAATTATTGCTTTCTTTTTCCAACGATTTTTTAACATGGATACAAAGCTAGCTACCTTGATTGGGGTAGGCTCTTCTATCTGTGGCGGTTCTGCCATTGCAGCGACTGCTCCTGTTATTCACGCCAAGGAAAAAGAAGTAGCCCAAGCCATTTCTGTTATCTTTTTCTTCAATGTCTTGGCAGCTCTTATCTTTCCAACTCTAGGTTCTTGGCTCCATCTCTCCAACGAAGGTTTTGCTCTCTTTGCGGGTACTGCGGTCAACGATACTTCCTCTGTAACAGCCACAGCTAGCGCCTGGGATAGTCTGTATCATACCAATACTCTAGAATCTGCAACCATTGTCAAACTGACTCGTACCTTAGCTATTATCCCTATTACTCTCTTCCTCTCCTATTGGCAAAGCCGTCAACAAGACAACAACCAAGGAGTAAAGCTTAAAAAAATCTTCCCTGTTTTCATTCTCTACTTCATCCTAGCTTCTCTGCTAACTACCGTCCTTACTTCTTTTGGTGTTAGCAATAGCTTCTTTTCACCTCTCAAACAGCTCTCCAAATTCCTCATCATCATGGCTATGAGTGCTATTGGTCTCAAAACTAACCTCGTTGCTATGATCAAATCCAGTGGAAAATCCATTCTTCTTGGAGCCCTTTGCTGGATCGCTATCATCCTGACTAGTCTTGGCATGCAATTACTCATCGGTATTTTCTAAGAAAAAAGGGAGCCTAAAGGCTACCTCAGAACGTAGACAAACGTCATTTTTGGCGTTTGTCTTTTTGTATCTTCAAAGATATTTTGTCTTATCATCTACTATTCCATCCAAAAATCTGATTTAAAGCAAAATAAAAAGGGATATTCCCTATCCATTTCGATAATTTTTTCATTACCCATTCTTTATTACCAATCATCAAACACTCCGCCTGTAAGTTGGTACATGAGGTAAATGTGCTCCAAGGTTTTGACAATTCGCGTCACATGAAGTTATTTAAGCATATCCTTTTCTCTCATTACCATTTTCTGTTATAATAAATCGTACTTCTAGAATGGAAAGGACTTGAGATGACAACTCTTGTTAAACATAAACGTGTAAATTATTCAGAACTTTTTTATGATCTAGTTTTTGTTTTTGCGATTTCAAAAGTAACTGCTTTAATTCACCATCTTCATAACGGTATTTTGACTTGGAATTCTTTGCTTGATTTTTTCATGTCTGTCTTGCTTCTCATCAATGCCTGGATGATTCAAACCGTTTATACCAATCGCTATGGAAAGAACTCTGTATTTAACATGGTAATCATGTTTATCAATATGGGACTTTTACTCTTTATATCCAATTTGATTAAAGATGATTGGCAACAATATTTTCATTATGTCTGTTGGGCTATTGGTACATTAACCCTTACCTTATTTTTTCAATATTTGGTTGAGTTTTTTAAAAAATCAACCGATAATGTTCATAGGGAAAGTATCAAAGGTTTTCTATGGATAACAGGTCTACGAAGTTTAGAAATCTATCTAGCAGCTCTTCTTCCTATTTACATTGGAGTCTATATCCTTTATGCTAGTATTCTGCTAACATTTATTACGCCAATTACCTCGATTAGTAAAGATGATCATTTCCAGATAGTTCTCCCCCATTTAATCGAGCGCATCTCCCTTCTTGTCATTATTACGTTTGGAGAGATGATTATGGGGCTAGTTAACTTCTTTACAATCGAGAATTTCTCGATTTATTCGGTTCTTTATTTCATTATTATGCTTTCTCTGTTCTTGTTTTATTTTGTTCAATTCGACCATGCTATTGATGAAGAATCTAATCAAAAGGGACTATTTCTAATTTACAGTCACTATCCTATTTTCATTGGACTTCTTATGATGACCGTTTCGATGAGTTTTCTTCTGAATCCTGAAACTAATCTTCTCTTTGCAACCAGCTTCTTTTATATCGGAATTGGCCTCTTCCAAGCTGCTGTCCTAGCAAATGGGCCCTATAACAAACACTATCTTCGCTATTCGAAAAGTTACTACTGTGTCCAAGCTACACTCTATCTGGCTGCCTTGATTCTCTCTTTAATCTTTGCTTCTAATCCTATAATAGTAGTAAGTATTACAACCATTTTAGCTCTAGCTATAGCTATTCATTCTATTTATTTTTATATGACACAGACTAAAAAACATTCCACACCTTACTGGGAGTTGTTTTAATGAGTTTATAACATAAAAAAAGCTTTGGGAACCAAGGCTTTTTTTCATTAATTTGTTTTTCCATTTTATCCTCCGATTTGAACTCGCACTGACATTTATTTATAACAACACTATATATCTAGTATAGCATAATCATTAGGTATTATAGGTTTTCAAACCAAATAGGAAACCTCTATGAGTCATTCGTGTTTGCCCCACTTTTGCCCCATTTTTAAATAATTTCATTTAAAATCACTTCAAGTATCTTCCTAAAATCACTTATATTTCAATATTTTTAATTACTTTTAAGATGAAAAAGCCTTCCAAATTCATGTAGGGGGCATTTTTTATGCACAAAAAGCCTTGAAAACCAAGGCTTTTTTGCTTGTCTTAAGAGTACTTAGCTCACTTTTTTATGAATACAAATAAGCGAGCTTCATGACAAAGCTCGCTTTTATCTAACACATCGTTATAATCTCAAAACCACCTCGGAGGTAGTTTGTTAATGAAAGTCTATATTAGGTATCATAATTCTAACAATAGCTGTTGAACAACTTCCAAAACATCCCTGAAAGAAATAGAAGTTGCATAAGGGTAATGAGACTGATAATTTTCCCAATGACGCGCCAATGTTATATCATCCTTCATCTCATCAATCATATTTTGAAAATCTACTACATCTAACGTTGTCTGACGATAGGAAAATGTTGCCTCGCAAGCTGATCGAAGCTTTTTACTATCCAATCGGCTTTTTTCCATACTATAAATTACATACACATCATAAAAATCCTTGCTTCGAGTGTTAAAGAAAGATCTTCGATAAATCGTTTCTAATTTTTCAGCCAATATTGTCTCCAAATTATAGGCCACGATCTCATAGTCAATCTCTTGAAAGAGACTATGATAACGATAGGAAACGGATTTGGGAGTAATAGGATCACCAGTCGCAATATCTAAAGGAATTGTCTGACGTATATTATCAAGCCGACATAAAATATGGATTCGATAACCACCATAAGGATCTTCATCTTTAATTTCACTTATCTTAGTAATTTCATAATGAACCAAATCATCAGTTAGGATTTCCTTTAAAGTACTTTCTAGTAGAGATTTGTCCATCTTAAATTGTTCTAAAATAAAATCCATATCAGAAGTTGTTCGACTTTCAACACCAATAATATTGGATAAAAGAAATCCTCCCTTGAATACAAAGTTATGACTATACGGACTAGATGCTATCTTTGCAAGTATCGTTTCTAGAAAATAATAAGTTAGCACAACATTGAAATCTACCTGTTTTTCGTTTGAAATTTTATGGCACAGAGCAATCAATCTATCTTTATTCATATAAGACCTCCATCAATGATTGGACGTTTTCGAGCACATGAAACTCTCGCGCATATTTGTAGAGTTTTCGTAGATCTTTTTTTGAAGATTGAATATATCTCTTTAAAGAAGTCGAAAATATTTCCACATCTATCTTTTGTCGCTCGCGAATGAGATCGCATATCGATCTCTCCAAATCATATACCCTTACTTCATTTCCGAAGGACGTTTGTAGCTTTGTCACACCGACTTCATACAATTCTTTCTGGATGAAATGCCTTTTTACCTCCTTAGGAAATCGATGAGGATTATAACCTGTATAGACCGTCACTTCTTTGTATTTAGGGATAACATCTATCAGCCCATGGAGATACAATGCTGATAGATAAGAATAAATCACTTTTTGATGTTGGAGTTGGAAAATGGCATACTCATCATACTGAGACCAATCGGTGATATAAATCCCTCTGGCAACCTTTATGAGTTGACCATTTTCCACCATTCGATTTAGGTAAGGCTTTGGGATCCCTTTTTTAACTACATCAGATGTTCTAATAATAGACTGATGATCTAGCATTTCCTGTATTTGTTTTTGAATCATTTCAGCATTCCTATTGTTGTTACTTCTGTGCTTTTATTATATCATATCACACGCACAAAAGTAACAATAACGATTATTCATAAAAAGATGCCGGACAAATAGCTCCGACATCACTTTCCAAAATCCTCTCTCCAAATATCCTTGACGGTCACATCGTCCCAATTCTTTGGACTGAAGCGGCTGGAGTAGATGGAGGTCCAGTTCACAGTTCACCGGTCCACCACTCGCGCTTCAAAGTGGGCTGGTTTATCGTCTACATTGGTGATGGTGATGTTGTAGGGCTTTCGTTCCGTCACCCCAAATACTTCCTCTACTTCCCCTTGAATCACTATTCCATCGTTTTCTAAATAGAAACTCTTACTTTTATCATTTGGTAAGTCTTTACGCTCTGTTTTGTCTTTTAAAAAAATGAGCTCCGTTATTGTTTGCTTTTCAACATTATAGACTATGTGACTATCTTTCATCCCCCAACCTTTTCGACCGGACAATTTTAACTTAGCATCATCAAATTTTTTAAACTGGAGTTCCGACCTATATTCTAGCTGATCCGTATTGGGATAAACTCTCAATTGAACACTTTGACCAGGCTGGAGGGTGTAGCTTCCATAAGTAAGGATCGAATAAACAAACCAGACTGCAAATGAAGCATATAAGAATCCAATGATCTTTCGTGAACGTTTGCTTGTAAAACGACGCAAAAGCAAGACGAGAGAAATAATAAATATCAGGGGTGTTACCATTTGTCTTCCTTTCTTACCAGCATTGACCCGGTTATGATTTCTACAGCAGCTTTTCATTTCACTCCTAGCCACACTTTCCATCTAGTATACCATAACCTGAAATGATCTAATCACAAGAACCCTACCAAACATTTGACAGCTCTTCACCGAATCCGCTATGATAAGGGTACTTGAAATTCCAAGTTTTCATGCATTTGAAATGTAAGGAGTCCAAAATGAAAATCTATTATTCAAAATTTGTTGGTGTCGGTTATCTAATCTTTGCGGCGGGTGTATCCTTTCAATTTTTCTTTTCTCCCGCTCATGGATTGATCGACTTTTCTCAACTAAATCTTCCCACTGTGATTTCAACCATTCTCTTTTTCGCTGCTATCTATGCAACGATTGCAGGCATCAAAAGACTGACTAGCCGCAGAGTCTCCTTTGAATTCACCTTTGAAGGTATTGAGGTCTATCCCGGACTCTTCTTCTCAAAAGAAATCTTCATTCCCAAAGAAGAATTGTTGCGAGCATCGTATGTTGAAGTGGACGTCAGCGACCCTGATCATGTCAACAGCAAGGCTTGCTATTTAGATTTTAACCTCAGAGAAGTCACCCAGCTAGAAGATATCTCTAAGTCAAACATCATCATCAATACAAGCACCTTGAAATTGCGTCTCGCCCTTAGCCTCTGTCGATTTAGAGAGGAAGAAAAAGCCGAGTTAGCGACCTATCTAAAAGAAAACTACGGCATTGATTTTTTCTATTAGCATGTAATAAAAAAGCCCTCCATTAGAATTTTAGAATAGCAAAATCTTTCCAAGTACTTGACGAACGAATATCAAATAACCGTTTTGTAGCAAAGAAAAAGAGGTGGGACAAAAGTCCTGGCCTCTCAATTGTTTTTGGACTGTCGAGCAAGACGCAGTGGTTGAGTGGGATATACTACGCTGATTTCATCAGCTTTTACAGCCTTACTCAACTGTGCGGAGGTGGGACAACGAAATCGAATACTAACGAATTACCGATTTCTGTCCCACTCTCTTTTTTAACTGCTCTTAGTTCCTCATTTTTCCTTTGGGTACGAGCAGATAGAAAAATAGCAAATTCAATCCAAATACAGCAACAAAGAGTCCTAATTGGGTGGCATCGATCGTTTGTTTCTCGGTCAAATCTTGGATCAGCTTTGTATAATAATAGCCTGGGAAAGCCCGTTGTAGCTTGCCAACCAAGTCCATAAATCCTCCACTTGCGCCAAGCGTATCAAAGGGAATAATGGTCATGGCGGCCAAAATAATGACAGGAAAGCCAATGGTGTCAATCGTCTTGGCATCTACCCTGACCCCAAGTACAAAGCCAATCACACTAAAGTAGATCCCCATCAAGGATAAGAGGAAAAATTGCACCAACAGGCTAGTCGTCACCGGAAAGTGAAAACCTATAACAGCAACTACTAGCACTGCTAAAAAGATCAAGCTGTTCAATATCAGTTGTACGATCGATTGATCCCATAAATAGTTCTTGACACTATAGCTTGTAAAGTGGGATTCAAAAGAATAAAAGCCGATATCTGAGGCGATCCGCTTACTAAAGGTTGCAAGGCTATTGCCAATGACCCCGATAAATACGGCAATGCCTAATAAAATACTTGGTGAAACCCCTTTTTGAAGCTGATAAAAGAAGATATACCAGCCTATGGGTAAAATAATGGTGAATAATACGAAGCGCTTATTTCGTAAAACTTGTTTTAATTGAATCTTTTTCATGCTTATTCCCCTCCTTTATTCATCTCTTCTCGGAAATACTGCTCAATGGTTTGACCAGCCTGGTGAATGTCCTCAACAGCCTTTGTTGCAGCAATTCGACCGTCTTTTAAAATCAGGACTTTTGTAAAAAAGGCATCAATTTGGTTAAAATCATGGGTCACCACAACAGATGTAAATTCTTGCTGCTCCAGTAATTTCCAAAAATTATCCACTGCTTCCAAGTCCATGCCAGTCGTTGGCTCATCTAAAAAAATCAACTTTGGATGATTCAAAATAGTTAACAACAAGGACAAGCGTCTCTTTTGACCACCGGAAAGACTGCCCACCATCTGCACTCTTGATTCTCTCAATTCGACCATCTCTAAGAGTCCATTGATATCAGCCTGCTTCAGCTGATTCATCCGGCTTTTTAATTCGACGAATTCAGCAAGGGTTAAATCCTCGATGAGCAGATCCCCCTGAGGCATCATCCCAATTTCCCTTTGAAAATCAAGCGAAGTCTTTATCGTCCCTGAATCGGCCTGAAGTTGCCCAGCGATAATGTTGAACAGGGTGCTTTTTCCTGCCCCATTATTTCCCAGCAAGGCAATTTTGTCTCCTTCTTCTATCGAAAAAGACACTCCCTTTAATACAGCTTTCTCCTTAAATGATTTTGTAATAGATGCTACCTGAAACATACGATCCCTCTTTTCTTATTGATCTTGTGTACAGTATACTTCAAAGGGACCGTCTTTGGAGCTCTCTGTCAGAATCGGTCAAAAAATCGTCGCGAATGGTCAAAAAAGAGGCTGGGACAAAAGTCCTAGCCT
>NZ_KV807483.1:59280-75267 GCF_001812015.1 Streptococcus sp. HMSC073D05 | reverse complement strand
CTAACGAATGACCGATTTCTGTCCCACTCTCTCTTCTATTATTCCTTCCAAAAGGTCAGGCTCTGAGTAAATCGGTAGTTTGAACTCTTGGTAGACACGGTCGTTTTGGGATACTTTTCCAGTAATTGTTGGATCTTGTACAAACCAAGACCACGGCCCTCTCCTTTACTCGAGTAGTCTTTTTCAAAAATTCTCGCCAGATCTATTTTTTCAGCTTTTGTACTATTTTCAACTATTAAGATGAGGGAGTTCGTCTCCTGAAGCATGGCAAGAGTCAGCTGGGGGTCCTCTGATTCAAGACTCGCTTCGATAGCATTGTCACAAAGGATGGATAAGAAGGTGATGAAATCTAAAACCTCGATGAATAAATCACGAACTGGTTCATCGATCTCGACAGAGATCCCAATCCCTTTGTTTTGAGCTTCCAATAATTTTGCGGACAGAACACTTTTTACAGCTGGATTTTCGATGTGACTGAGTTTGGCAATATCAAACTTACTATTGTAAAATTGCTGGCCACTCTCTCGAAGAACATTCTCATAGACTTCCCTGATCGCATTGAGGTCTTCGTGCTCAATACTTAATTTGAGACTGGTTAAAATATTCAGGTAATCATGACGAAAGGCACGAATCTCCCCGTAGAGCATTTCGACGTGTTGGCTATAGGTGGCTAACTCCTGCAGTTGCCTATCTTTTTGTTCCAGAATCTCTTGTTTCAATCGTTCTTTGGACACTGCATTGAAATACAAGAGCATCACAAAAAACAAAATCAGATAAATACTATTTAACTGTTCCCGTAAAGCATCTGCATGAGGAATAGCATCCTCAAAAACCACCAGACCTACAACACTGAGCAAATACACAAACATGGAAAGATCCATTGGGAGTAGAAAACGATTAAAATACTGCCGTTGAAACCCTACTTTTAAATCTGTAAAATCTAGTTTTAACAATTTAGTGATTCCTATATAAACAGGAAAGACCAGCAATTCAAGTAGAGCATCATACCAGCTGACAGATGCCTCATGAACAAGTACGATCCCTAACATTGGAAAGACATAAAAGGCTAAGAGACGCCCAATGAGACTCTCCATGACAACCGGATAGAGCCCATAAAAAATATTCAAAAGGTGTCGTATGTTACGATTTCGGTAGAAACTATAGACAATAAATACTAAGAAATAGCCAAAAAAGCCTACCGGTGGTACAAGGGTAAAGATAATTGCGAAGAGGAAGGGGCACAAAAAGAGCAAGCGCAAGGTGAACTCTTGTCTACTGATATGACGATAGATCAGCATGCTGACGAAGAACTTTAGGTAAGACATTAGAATAGTTAACAGCAATTCTTTCTCCCTTCTATTTTTTCAAAGCTTCCAGTAAGCCTCTGTACTTGGTCCGTGAGATCAAGCAATTGTCCCCATTTTCAAAAAAAGCTTTCTTGTCTTCTTTATCAATCTTCGTAATATTTTGTGGATTCACCACAAAGGAGCGGTGGCACCGATACAAGCGAGGATCTGCTTTTTCGATATCGGCAATACTAGCGTAAAATTCCAAGCGCTCATCCTGGGTATGTAAAATGACCTTGTGAATAGTTGGAGACGTTTCAACATACAAAATCTTATTAAAGGGAACTTGTACACGCGCCATCGCACTCTCAAATGTAAAAGCATCTTGCGCAATCGTGGTCCCAGCTTGCTCCAAGGTATAGTCAATGGCCGAGTCGATTCTTTTTCTGAACTCTTCTTCGCTCAGCGTTTTATCAATAAAATCCAAGGCGGCTACTTTGTACTGAAACGTAATGGGCATGAATTCAGAGTGAGTGGTGACAAAGACAATGATCGCATGGGGGTCTTTCTTACGAATCTCTTTTGCGATCTCTAGACCCTTTTTCTCCTCACCTTTAATCTCGATATCTAAGAAGAATAGGTGGTGAGCGCCTCTCTCTGTGATAGCATCTAACAACTGGCTTGATTTCCCAAACACTTCTGGCGCTTTGCACTGCAGGGATTTTTGACGGATGAGATCCTGCAAGACCGCTTCAATACGCGATTGTTGGATCCATTCATCTTCTAACACAAAAATCTTCAACAAAGTCCTCACTCCTTTCCTCGATGAATATGTTCTATTTTACCATAAATAATGCCTGCTGAGCCACTCTTTCAAGTAGGCTCCAAGGGCATTCTATCTTTTTCACCTTAACAAGAAAAAAACTCTCCCGGAGGAATCCGGAAGAGCTTGCGCAAGGGGAATTTGAAAAATATTTTTTAATATGAAAAAGGTCGATAAAATCTATGCTATGTTCAAACTCTCATTTTACTAACAGCGATATTACGATCAAGTTTTATTGTCAATAGACATGTATGTGGGAAGTTCTCCCCTTGCAACAATGTAGACCTGTGATCTACTCTTAATAGTATACACTAGAATTATTACAAAATCAGTTAATTTGTATTGCAATTTGTTGGCAAATATTCCTCTGCCTGAAAACACTGCAAACGCTTGATTTTCAAGCATCTACACAAGTCCTCTTTAACTAGTATTTATCATTTCTGTTACAAAATTTAAAATAAAAATATTATTCCATGGCAAAAGGAGCCAGTAAGCATCACAACTTATAACAAGAAAAAGGGGCTGGGAAAAAAGTCCTGGCCTCTCAATTGTTTTTGGACTGTCGAGCAAGACGCAGTGGTTGAGTGGGATATACTACGCTGATTTCATCAGCTTTTACAGCCTTACTCAACTGTGCGGAGGTGGGACGACGAAATCGAATTCTAACGAATTACCGATTTATGTCCCACTCTCTTTGAGCTAGTAAGACGATTAGCCAGACCGCACAATAGCGGCTGGCGTCAAATGATGAGAGTCATAGCCTCAATCATTTGTAGCGGTTACGACGCGAAAAAGGGAGGAACGATACTTTCCTCCCTTTGAGCTAGTAAGACACTTCGGCAAGGCACCATGGTGCTTGCCATAACAATAAATGCACCTGATAAATTAACCAAGGGGTTACGACGTGAAAAGGGAGGAACGATATTTTCCTCCCTTTGAGCTAGTAAGATGATTAGGTAGGCCGCAACATAGCGGCTACCGTCCAATGATTCGGTGCTTTAGCACCAATCATTGGTATCAGGTTACATCATCCCACCCATCATGCTTGGATCCATTCCTGGTCCTGCTGGGGCTGCTGGTTCTGGTTTGTTGGCTACGACTGCTTCAGTTGTTAAAATGAGGCTAGCAACAGAAGCTGCGTTTTGAAGGGCTGAACGACTGACTTTAACAGGGTCGATGATCCCTGCATCAATCATATTCACCCATTCACCTGTTGCAGCATTGAAGCCTGTTCCGACTTCGGCATTTTTCAAGCGATCAATCACAATAGATCCTTCGTAACCGGCATTGTGGGCAATTTGGCGCACCGGTTCTTCCAAAGCACGAAGAACGATATTGCGTCCGGTCGCTTCATCTCCTTCTAATTCAAGGGCTGCGACCGCAGAGATGACATTGACAAGGGCTGTACCACCTCCGGCAACGATCCCTTCTTCAACGGCTGCGCGAGTCGCATTAAGGGCATCTTCGATACGAAGTTTCATTTCTTTCAATTCTGTTTCTGTTGCAGCACCGACCTTGATTACGGCAACACCACCAGACAATTTAGCCAAACGTTCTTGTAATTTTTCACGGTCAAACTCAGAGGTTGTGGTTTCGATTTGTGACTTGATAACAGCGACACGGTTAGCGATCGCTTCTGGGTTACCAGAACCTTCGACAATGACAGTACTGTCTTTATCGACTGAAACTTTAGCTGCTTGACCAAGTGCTTCAATGGTTGCATCTTTCAATTCCAAACCAAGATCGTCTGTAATGACTGTACCACCTGTCAAGATGGCAATGTCTTCTAACATGGCTTTGCGGCGATCTCCAAATCCTGGTGCCTTGACAGCTACGACATTAAAGGTACCGCGGATCTTGTTCAAGACAAGTGTTGGAAGAGCTTCGCCATCGACATCATCAGCGATGATCAAGAGTGGACGGTTGCTTTGAAGAATGCTTTCCAACAATGGCAAGATTTCTTGGATATTTGAAATCTTCTTGTCAGTGATCAAAATGTATGGATTTTCAAGGTCTGCTACCATTTTTTCATTATCAGTGACCATGTATTGTGAAAGGTAACCACGGTCAAACTGCATTCCTTCAACGACTTCCAGTTCTGTCTCCATTCCACGAGATTCTTCAATGGTGATAACCCCATCTTTGCCAACTTTTTCCATGGCTTCAGAGATGTACTCACCAACTTTTTCAGAACGAGAAGACACAGCAGCTACTTGAGCAATCGCTTCCTTGCTCGATACTGGGATCGCATTGTTTTTCAAAGCTTCTACTGCTGTTGCAACAGCGGTCTCAATCCCACGACGTATGCCAATTGGGTTAGCACCTGCAGTGACGTTTTTGATCCCTTCACGGACGATGGCTTGAGTCAAAACCGTTGCGGTCGTTGTACCGTCACCTGCGATATCATTGGTCTTAGAAGCCACTTCTGACACCAATTTAGCACCCATATTTTCAAAATGGTCTTCCAATTCGATTTCTTTTGCGATGGTCACCCCGTCATTTGTGATCAAGGGTGAACCAAATGATTTTTCAAGAACCACATTGCGACCTTTAGGGCCCAACGTAACTTTCACTGTATCTGCTAAGACATCGACACCACGGACCATTGCAGAACGTGCATCAGATGAAAATTTAATATCTTTTGCCATTTCTCTTACCTCTTTCTTCTCTTACTCTACAATTGCAAGAATGTTCGCTGTTCCAACGATGGTGTAGGTTTCTTCCCCATCTTTCACTTCAATTCCTGCATGGCTTTCAACCAAAACGTGATCTCCTGCTTTTACAGCTGGGGCGATGAGTTCGCCACTTAGGGTACGCACACCTTCACCAACGGCCACTACTTCAGCTGTTTTTGTATCAGCCTTGCTCGCACCGGCGAGGACAAAACCTCCAACAGTCTGTTCTTTTTCTTCTACTTTTAAGACCACACGGTCTCCTAATGGTTTTAACATGTTCATTCCTCCATACGTGTTTTTAGCACTCTCTATACGTAAGTGCTAACTTATGTTTCTATTGTATCACTTGGTCAGAAATAGTCAAGAAAAAAACACCTCAAAAATAGATGAGATGTTTCTAAAATATCAATTTAAAATTGTCAATTTTTGATTGAAATCGTCGATCACTTTTTGAAGATTGATCCGCCCGCGGTAGATGCCATATCCAAAAACAATCATGCCTAAAATTCCAACCAAGGCTAGTAAAATCCCGAGGATCAAGAGTGGGAGGAAACTTTTGTGAAAGAGATAGATCAATACCACACCAATACTGGCAATGATAAAGAGTAAGCTGAACCAACGACCAAGGTTTTCAAGCATGTGGCGTTGGTACTTGATTTCTGTTTCATATCCATTGACAAGTTCTTGTTTTGTAACCATGGGATTCCTCCTGATAAAAATTGAGAATGAAGTGCAAGTAAAGGAGGTCAATTCACTTCATTCTCAAAAACTCCTACTAGCAAATTCGTTTTTTCTTTTCCTTAGTATTTAAGATGTGGGTCGAAGATACCAAGGGCAACACCGATCAAAGCAACTACAACGAGAAGTAACATAACTTTGTTTGGTGAAATTTTTTTCTTAGACATCAACCACCAGCAAAGGGTGATGAAGGCTGCTGTCAAGAGACCTGGATAAACACCATCGATCTTTTCTTGGATGTTCAAGAAGACTTTTCCTTCAGAATTCTTGAATTGAAGGGCTGTTGTAACAGATACCCAAGTAGCTGCTACGGCACCGATAACCATACCACCGACAACGCTGATCGCTTTACGAAGAGCTTGTCCTTTTGGTCCTACAAGGAATTCAACGGCTTTATCCCCTAATTGGTAACCTTTGAAGAAGGCAAAGCGCATACCAAAGTAGACTAAGAGGTTCCATACGACGATGTAGAAGAGGGCACCAGCGACGTTACCACCTTTAGAAAGGCCAAGGGCAATCCCCAAGAGAACTGGAATCAAGGTACCAACGACCAATGAGTCACCAATACCAGCGATTGGTCCCATCAAACCGGCACGCATACCGTTGATGGTTTCGCCATCCACTGCATCTCCGTTTGCACGCGCTTCTTCCAAACCAGCTGTGATCCCTACAACAAGAGATCCAAGTTGTGGTTCAGTGTTGAAGAAGGCCGTATAGGTTTGCATAGCATCCTTTTGTTCTTCTTTTGTGTCATACATTTCTTCTACGATTGGAAGCATAGAAGTCAAGTACCCGAAGGTTTGCATATGTTCTTGAGAGAAACAAGTCAAATGACCATAATACCAATGATGGAATGCTTTTGCTAATGTTTTCTTTGAAATTTTCTTTCTATCAGCCATTTTAAATATCCTCCTCATCATCGTCTTGGTCCACCACTCCGGCTGGAGCAGCTTTCATCGATTTGATCACTTCAAGTTCATAGTAGATTACTGCAAAGATTAATGAAACAACGGCACTGGATACCAAGTTCAATCCGAGAGATTTCGCCAAGGTAAATCCAACAAAGAATGGAATGAAGTCAGTTGCTTCTGTAACAATTTGTTTCAACAAGATGGCAATACCGACACATGGGAGAAGAGCACCGACTGTAAAGAGGGCTTTCATCCAGTAACCATCCATAGGAAGGTATTGTTTCATCAAATCAACCATGTTTTCACCGTATTTGGTGATAATCATTGTTGGAAGGAAAGAGAAGAGGAAATGAGAGATCCAAGGGTAAACCCAGTCAACTGCGTAGAGTTTTTTGAAGTTTCCTTCTTCAACGGCTTTCCAACCAATGTGTTGCCATACCAAGTTCATAGTAGCGGTACCGTAGAAAAGAACTGTACCGATTGTCCCAACGGCTGCACCGATTGGAGCTGCAGCTGCGGCGATTCCTGCTTCATCTGTGATGTTATTGGCATGCACAAACAAGATAGCAAGAGGAACACCGATGTAAGAGATGGCACGCACATCGGCAGATACGGTACCACCAGGTGTTACCAAGGCGATATAAACGACTTGAAGGGCAACCCCGACCATAATACCGGTTGTCACATCTCCAAGAATTAAACCTGAAATCAACCCACCGATCAAAGGACGACCGAGTGTATAGTTCCCGATACTGGAACCCCCCATACCAGGCATTGAAGACAAGCTGGCGAAAATACCAAGCAAGATTGCTTGAATCCATGAAATTGTCATAACAAACGCTCCTTTTGTTTGTAAATTTATTTACCTAACAGATAGGACTGTTAGTTTTAAAAACCAAATTTTGATTTGAAATCATCCCAATACCCGATGGAAACATCTGGCAACAATTGGAATTTCACCTTGTAGCCTGCTGCTTGAATAGCTTGGAAGGCTTCTGCTTCTTCCTGAGTGATGGATTGGTTATTTCCCAATTTTACAGCTCCAGGACGATCATTTGCAGGGCCTACGATGATTTCTTTAACATCACCTGGGACAAACCCTTGGTCGACCAAAATTTCCTTCATATCGATTGGATTTTTGGTGATCAAGAAGTAACGACTATCTGATTCTGTTACTTTTGCTGATTTTTCTTTAAAGGCTTCCTTTGTCCATACAAAGGTTTTCTTGTCTGATGCGCCTTTGTAAGCTTGAATCAAAACCTTGTTTGATGCTGCTGCATCGTTTACGGCAATCAAACCATCACATGGTTTTTCCTTTGCCCAGCGTGTGACTGTCTGACCGTGAATCATGCGGTCATCAATCCGTACAAATGTTACTACCATAAGGTACCTCCCTATTAAATATCGTCATCATCTTCTTCAGCACCAGTGGCTGAAACTTCAAAAGGCTGTAGTGCAGATCGTGCTTCTGATAAGATGGTGGCTGACAAATCGTCTCCATCCAACACATCCTTCATCACAACTGCCGTCAAAGCCATGGTGAGGTTCATCCCACCAAGGATCAAGGCTCCATCGAGCTTTCCAGCTTCTTCTAGAACCGTGGCTGCAGTGGTTAATGGACTACCACCTACGATATCTGCCAAGACCAAAACAGAATCATCAGCTGTCAATCCTGAAATGCTCTCTCTGAAATCAACTGCGAAGTCATCGACCGATTTTCCTTCTTTGAGTCCAACTGCGATGACCTGATCCATCTTATCACCAGCAAACATGGCTAGTGATGTTTTTAGACCTTCTGCCAGTCCACCATGACTGACCAAAACGAGGTATTTCATTTTTCTACGCCTCCTTTATTTGACTCTATTGTAGATTATTTGAAAGCGGTTTTACATTGTCAAATGTCACATTCCTAATATGACATTTAGCAATAAAAAAATGACATCTGTCACTTGACAAAATGCCATCTTATTTTACTCTAAACTCCTACCTGTAGACTACTTTCAATCTCCCTCTGAATTTGAGGCAAACGGTTCTCGACATCCTGATCGCGCAATGCATTGCCAATCAAGTAGTCTAGCTTTTCTAACACCTCTTTTGAGACATTTTTCGGACTACTTTCAACAGCTTGTTCCATGATGCGGTTCAAGGTCTGATTGGTCAAGGAATCTGTTCCAAAATCATCCACCTGCAGAAGGTCTTTACTAGAGCGACTCTTGACGACCTGTGGCATGACAGAGATCCCTTGGGATTGGGCAAAGAGGGTTTGTTGAATGTCTGGATCCTCTGTTAAGAGTTGCATCAATTCCCAAGCCAACTTGGAATGAGAACTTCGAGCCGACATAGCAAAAGAAGTCGTCGTGACCAAGGTTGCCTTGGTCGTTTTTGACTTAGCAGGCATTGGAATACAGGTCCAGGTAAAGTTTGAATATTTAGAAACGTGGTAGGGATAAGGTTTATAGGTCCGATATTGAGCCAAGGTCATGGGATAGAAGGCGACTTTCCCCTGGTCAAAATCTTTAGAGCTCACCTTGTAATTTTTATTTAGATCTTCCAATTTTTGCAGAAAAGTCAAAGACTCTTTCACTTCTGGAGCTGTCAGCTTGAGCATGCCTCCTTGGAAAAGATGACCTCCATTTGCCGCCAAGGCTTCTTTCCAGGTGTATTCTGTACTCCCAAATTGGTCCAGTTGCCCATCCCCATTGGTATCTTTGGTTAGTTTCTTGCAAATCGTATAGAACTCTTCAAGGGTCCAACCTTCTTTGGGAACCGCGATGCCTTCTTTATCCAAGAGATCTTTATTGACACACATCAAAATCGGATTGCTTTCATAAGGTAAGGCATAGGTTTGCCCCTGATAGACACCCGATTCAAAGGCAACGGGATAAAAGGCAGCTTGATCTTTTCGATCCATATAGCCGTTTAACTTTTCTAGCACCCCTCGCGCTGCTAATAAGGAAAGATCTTGCTCAGAGACCATAAACACATCTGGCGTCTTTCCTGAGACAATCTTTTCGGAGAGCCAGTCAGAATAATCCGACTGAGGAATCCCATTTTCATACTCTACACGAACGTGGGGATGGGATTTTTCAAATTTTTGAATCGCACGATCCAAGGCATGGGAACGTTGACTGGTCGGCACATCCCAGCTAGAGCCTGCATAAACGCCGATATGGAGGACGGTCGGTTGCTGTTTCCACCAATAGAAACCCGCGCTCGCACAGAGCATAACAAGGAGGCCGATCCCCCAACAAAGATGCTTTCGCTTCAATTTCATTCTGTATTTCCTTTAGAAAAGTCACGTCTCGTCACTCCTGTTTGAACTGACCAGATCGCTAATTGCGTTCGATCTCGTAGGTTTAATTTCGCCAAAATCGTTGATAAGTAGTTGCGCACAGTTCCTTCTGACAAGAAGAGTTTGGCCGCAATTTCTTTATTGGACTCCCCATAGCCGACTTCTTGGATAATGCGCCATTCCGTCGTGCTCAAATCCTTGACATTGTCCTCATCTACAGCAATAGAGAAGTTGGTTTTGGCCATTTGTGAGAAAATTTGAAAGACTTTACTAGCGATATTCGGGTTGATCATTGCTCCGCCTTGATACACCACCTTAATCGCTTCATAGAGTTCCTCTGTCGAGGCTCCCTTTAAAAGATAACCTGAAGCACCATACTTGAGTGCACTATAGATAAATTCATCATCGTCAAAGGTCGTTAAAATAATAATTTTGATATCCGGATAGTGCTCTTTGACTTCTTTTGTCGCCAAAACCCCATCCATGCCTGGCATCCGAATATCCATTAAGATCAGGTCAGGATGTGTCTGTGGAATGCTAGACAAGACGTGATTCCCATCTTCCACTGTGGCCACCACTTCGATATCGGGGTGGGCTGACAAAATAATTTTCAGAGATTCTCGAATCAAGGCCTGGTCATCTGCCACCATTACTTTTATCACCATCTCTATCTCCCTTCTTTATATTTTGGTAAACTGATGCGCGTGAAAAATCCATCGCGGCTTTCAAATTGAAGCTGTCCTCCTAGGATGGAAATACGCTCCATCATCTGCTTGAGCCCATAGCCATAGGTCAAGGTTTCAAATCCAACCCCATTGTCCTGCAACTCGATCAGATAATCTTCTTCATTCTCAAAAAAATGAAGGGTCATCCGGCTGGCATGACCGTGGCGAACCGCATTGGTCATAGACTCTTGGATCACACGAAAGATCGTATCTTCAATCATGACGTCCATATCGACATCGACCCATTCATAGTGTAAATCAACCTGCAAGTTAGAAAGCGTCTGGTACTCGCGGATCATCTTTTCTAAAGCATCTTTGAGGGTTCGTCCCTCAAGGGCACCTGGACGGAGGCGGTTGAGAGAGCCTCTCACATCTTGAATCCCTTCCCGGACAACTTCTGATACGCTTTTTACCTGCTCTTTTGCCCGATTGGGATCGATATCAATCAAGACTCCGACAGCATCTAAGCCTGCCGAGATCCCTGTTAGCGCATGCCCCAAGGTATCGTGAATCTCCCGAGCAATCCGCTTGCGCTCCCGATCTTCTGCAATCTTCTCAGACAAGGCCATATAGTTGTTCAATTCCGTATTGACCTTCGAAACCATGGCCAGCTCTTCTTCCACTTCGTGGTTTTCCGCAAGAACATTCATAATATAGAACAAAAGCGAAATAATGAAGAGCACCATATTCAAGGCATAGAGGGAATTCTTCAAGAAAAAGGCCAGAATCCGAATGGAGGCAGGATAAAAATGAATATAGACATCCAGAGAAGGTATCGGAAAGAAAAGCGAAAAGACGTCTGAATTGGTCACAAGAAGCATCAAGAAACTCACTAGGATAAACGCAAACCAATACTTGCGGTCTCGCTTGGTATTCAACTCTTTGGAACCATAGAAGATATCCGCAAAAACCAAGAGAATCAGCCCGTTATAAGCTACATTTTGGACCCACATCAAGAGCAACATCAGGAGGATCTCCAGAATGTTCCACTTATCAAAAATGGACCATCGACTCGTTTGAGACCGATAACGACTCATGGAAATCAAGGCAATCCCAGCAAATAAGAGTGCAGACAACCAAAAAGTTGTAGAGGGCGCAAAAGGAATGCGCTCTAAGCGTTCTACTAATAGGGAAGCTTGTCGTTGAGCAATGATATAATTGGTTGCTTGAAGATAGATGATACTGTTGAGCATCACAGCGATAAAATTCACGACCATCAGAATGGCCAAACTGTATCTCACACCTCTAAATTTTCTCATTACTGCCACCCATTCACATCAAATTGATCGATGTTTTCCTTTGTCATCATCTGAACCGGAATGGTTATTTCTTTTTGGTAGCTCTTCCCATCAGCCATATCTTGGATGACCTCCATCACGCGGTCTCCCATCTTCAACGGAGACTGGGCAACGGTTCCTACGACATCATCTGTCGAGTGTAGCAAGGCTTTCATATCTGGTGAGCCATCAATCCCATAGATCGCAATGGGATGGGTGATCCCTTGCTCCTTGATCGCTGCTAAAGCTCCTATAGCTGAACGGTCATTCAAGGAGACTAGAGTATCGACATTCCCCCCTGACTGCAAGAACTTACGGACAGCTGGCATAGCGATCTCCGTCTGACCCTTGGTTTCTAGTTCCGAGATAATCTCATATGACCCATATCCTTTGATGGTATCCTTAAATCCCTGAATCCGCGTATCTGCTGAAACAGTCCCCTTATGCTCCAAGAGAAGGATCCGAGCATTTGAAGAGCGTTTCATCAACTCTTTCGCAATCAAGACTCCTGCTTGGTAGTTGTCGGAGACAATGCTGGCATCCGGCTTAAAATGCTTGAGCTGGGTATCAACTGCAATGATCTTAATTCCTTGTTTTCTAGCTTTTTTAAGAGCCCTTAAAATGGGCTGACTATCCCCTTTAACCGGATTAATCACAATCACATTTACTTTTTGGGCGCAAAAATCATCGATCTGCTGGCTCTGCCTTTTTTCGTCCAATTCTGGATCTCGGACATAAACAAGAGCCCCTTTCTCATCGGCAATTCGACTAATTTCCGAATGAATACTTTTATAGAACTCATTGTTCATGGTCATATAGGTAACACCGATCTTGGTCTGATCCTGGATGCTACTGGTTTGACAAACGGCATAGATCCACAAGAGGATGCAGGCCACCGGAATCACCAGTAGAACCCGTTTTATCAGCCATTTCAACCGTTCTTTTCTCTCTTCTTTTCCTTTCAAGCTCCGTTCCTTTTCTGAATTTTTTGAATATATATTACTTTATTTTACTACTTTTTCAAAAAAAGTGCTTGTTTTTATTGTACAGATGGATTTATTTGATTCATTTTAAAAAGAGTCGTTCTCGAATAAAATCCCTCATAAGTATCAAAAAAGCTGGTCTATAAACGAACCAGCTTTCTTTTTTACTTCTAAAAGGGAAGATCTTCCTCTTCTAAGATAATATCGGCCAAATCTCCTGTTCCACCATTTTCACGCATAGCCCGCTGAGCCCGGCTCTCTAGCAATTGAAAACTTTGGCAGAGGACCTCTGTCACATACTGCATGATGCCATTTTTCTCGTAGCGGCGCGTCCGAATCTCTCCATCCAAAGAGATCAAACTCCCTTTGCTGGCATAACTAGCCATGGTTTCAGCCAATTTCCCCCAGACAACGACATTGACAAAATCAGTCTCTCGCTCCCCGTTTTGATCCTTGTAGCGACGATTGACCGCAACGGTCACTCGGGCAACGGATTTGTCTGTGCTGGTTTTATGCAATTCTGGGGCCGCCACCAGGCGACCGATTAAAATAACTTTATTATACATCATTTACCTCCTATCTATTTATTCGAAAAAATTTCAAAAAATGGGGGTGACAAACCAAAATCAAAAAAATCTAGGATTCAAAACATCCTAGATTCTTCTCTTTATTCATGCCAGTGACGAGCAGGATCAAAAGGTGTCCCTGCTACTTCTGCGTCATCCAATTCAATAATGCCTCGTTTTTGAGGAGCATTTGGCAAGTGCAATTCACGCGGACTGCACATCATGCCATAGCTTTTTTCTCCACGAAGGGCACCTGGGAAAATCAAGCTACCATCCGGCATCATGGCACCTGGAAGAGCGACAATGGTCTTTAGACCCACCCGCGCATTTGGAGCTCCAGCTACGATCTGAACCGTCTTATCTGGTCCAACTGCTACCTGGCAGATATTCAAGTGGTCACTATCTGGATGGGCCACCATTTCAAGGATTTCTCCAACCACAAATTTTGGTTCCCGATCGTTGACCAAACGTTCTGCGAAGCCTTCTCTTTCCAATTCTTGGTTCAAACGAGCTACTTGCTCATCTGTCAAAAAGACTTGGCCCTTGCCTTCGATGGCGAAGAAAGATGAGGCATCAAAGATATTCCAGGCAACGGTTTCTTGCTTGTCCTCACGGTAAACGCGAGCCACTTTTCCTTTTCTCTCCACCGCGAGCTTTGCTTCTCCACTATTTTTCAAGGTCAGCATCAAGACATCGCCGACTTGTTCTTTGTTGTATGTTACAATCATGTTTTTCTCCTATTTTAATCCTGCTAAGAATGCTGTAATCTGCGCTTTGGTTTTCCGATCCCGATTGACAAACCGACCGATTTCCTTATCCTTTTCCAGAACCACCAAACTTGGGATCCCATAAACATCCCAGACTTTCGCCAGATCCATATAGGCATCGCGGTCAATCAAGATAAAGGTAAATTCGGGATTTTCAGCCTCAATCTCCGGCAAAAAAGGTTTGAGGTAACGGCAATCCCCACACCAATCTGCTGAAAAGACAAACACTTTCTTGCCATCTTGCTCTACGTATGAAGCAATTTCTTCTAGAGAATTTGGTGTAATCATAATTTTTCCTCTTCGTAATGCAAGAGACCATCCTCATAGACAAAGCGGTAATGGCGCTCATCTTCAAAAATGACACCACCTACTAAGCGCTCTTCACTAGACTCGTAGAGTTCCACATACAGGGTCGCAATCCTTCCCATGGCTTCCATTTGCTCCCGTACTTCTGCTACCAATTCTTCTTGGGTACGAAGACGCTTTTGATCTTTGGCAATTTTATAAACACCGGCCGCAAGGGCTCCTGCACTTGCTACAGCCAGACTAGACAAAATAATTTTTTTAGCTTTCATAGTGCCTATTGTAACACAAAATAAGCAGAGGGACAACGGTCTAGGCTAGATCTCTCCCTCCGCTTTTAGAGACTGATTTCCATAATAACGCTACCATCCTTGTAGAAAAAGTGATAAAATAACATCAGAAAGAAGGTAACCTATGACTGATTTATTTTCTAAAATCAAAGAAGTAACTGAAATCCCTGCTATCTCAGGTCATGAAGCCCCTGTACGGGATTATTTGCGCCAACAATTGACCCCTCATGTGGACGAAATCGTGACAGATGGTCTCGGTGGGATCTTTGGGGTCAAACACTCAACAGCAGCCGATGCTCCTCGTATCTTAGTAGCTGCCCACATGGATGAAGTTGGGTTCATGATCAGCGAAATCAAAGCTGATGGGACTTTACGTGTTGTCCCAATCGGAGGTTGGAATCCGATGGTCGTCAGCAGCCAACGCTTCAAACTCTTTACACGTGACGGACGTGAATACCCTGCTATTTCAGGATCTGTTCCTCCTCATTTGACACGTGGAACAGGTGGACCAACCGTACCTGCCATTAGCGACATCGTCTTTGATGCAGGCTTTAGCTCTAAAGCCGAAGCTGAAAGCTATGGGGTCCGTCCTGGAGATACCTTGGTCCCAGATAGCTCTGCGATTCTTACTGCTAATGGTAAAAACGTCATCTCAAAAGCATGGGATAACCGCTACGGTGTCTTGATGGTCAGCGAATTGGCCAAGAGCCTTTCTGGACAAGCCTTAAACAACGAACTCTATGTAGGGGCCAACGTTCAAGAAGAAGTGGGACTTCGTGGAGCCCACACCTCAACCACTAAATTTGATCCTGAAATCTTCCTTGCTGTAGACTGTTCGCCAGCAGCTGATGTCTTTGGAGACCAAGGTGCGATTGGGGAAGGAACACTGCTTCGCTTCTACGATCCAGGTCACATCATGCTACCAAATATGAAAGATTTCTTGCTCACTACTGCTGAAGAAGCGGGCATCAAATTCCAATACTATTGTGCCAAAGGTGGTACCGATGCAGGTGCAGCACACTTGAAGAATGGTGGAGTCCCATCAACCACCATTGGGGTCTGTGCACGTTACATCCACTCTCACCAAACCCTCTATGCCATGGATGATTTCTTGCAAGCGCAAGCCTTCTTACAAGCATTGGTTAAGAAATTGGATCGCTCTACAGTTGATTTGATCAAACACTATTAAACAACATCGATCTGAAAGCCCCGTAAGGGTCTTTCAGATCGAGGATAAAATCCACTTAAAAACTTTCCCTAGGTGAGTACGGACGTCTGCGAACTTCTCCGAAGTTCCAAGACTAATTATTGAGCCTGAGGTCTCAATAATTCCGAGTGCCTGAAACTGAGT
>NZ_KV807483.1:29034-59180 GCF_001812015.1 Streptococcus sp. HMSC073D05 | reverse complement strand
TTCAGGCACTTTTCTCACAGCGGAAAGTTTAAGTGCACCCTGCTATGACCTTAATAGACTACCTCATTTTATTTGTTTAGCATCACTTAGGTCATTTTATGTAAAAAATATGCCTGAACAATCAAATTCTATGATGTCTAACCTCCCCTTAGGAAAGTATCTTAGAATATTTTATCTTCCATCTGTTTTCTGATATAATATGAAAGAATGAAATGGTAGGGAACGGAACACTCATCCTTGGATTTGTGTGACAGACCCTTCCCTTATATACAGGAGTTTTACATGAAAAAACAAGCTTTTAGTTCTGAAAAGTATTTGAACTTGCAACGTGACCACATTATTGAGCGGATCAATCAATTCGATGGCAAGCTCTACCTTGAATTTGGTGGTAAGATGTTAGAAGACTTCCACGCTGCTCGTGTCCTCCCTGGATACGAACCAGACAATAAGATCAAGCTGCTCCAAGAATTGCGCGACCAGGTGGAAATTGTCATTGCCATCAACGCCAACAACATTGAGCACTCAAAAGCCCGTGGGGATCTAGGAATTTCTTATGACCAAGAAGTGCTACGCTTGATCGACAAATTCAATGAATTGGGGATCTTTGTAGGCTCTGTCGTCATCACCCAATATGCTGGACAAGCTGCAGCAGATGCCTTTCGCAAACAACTAGACAAGAGCGGGATCGCCTCTTATCTCCACTATCCGATCAAGGGCTATCCGACCGATATGGACCACATCATCTCTCCTGAAGGGATGGGGAAAAATGACTACATCAAAACTAGCCGCAATTTGGTCGTTGTGACAGCTCCTGGACCTGGTTCTGGTAAGCTGGCAACGTGTATGTCCAATATGTACCATGACCAATTAAATGGGATCAAATCAGGTTATGCCAAGTTTGAAACCTTCCCAGTATGGAATCTTCCTTTGCACCACCCAGTTAACTTGGCTTATGAAGCAGCGACTGCAGATCTAGACGATGTCAATATGATCGATCCCTTCCACCTCCAAACCTATGGAGAAACAACGGTCAACTACAACCGCGATATCGAAATCTTCCCTGTCTTGAAGCGCATGTTGGAACGCATCTTAGGAACCTCCCCTTACGCTTCTCCAACAGACATGGGCGTCAACATGGTTGGCTTTGCCATTGTGGACAATGACGCTGCGATTGAAGCTTCCCAACAAGAAATCATCCGTCGCTATTACCAAACCATCTTGGATGTCAAAGCTGAACGTGTCGGTGAAGGAGCCGTCAAGAAGATTGAGCTCTTGATGAATGATTTGGGCATTACTCCAAATGATCGGAAAGTGACCGTGCTTGCCCGCCAAAAAGAAGAAGAAACAGGTGAGCCAGCCTTGGCCCTTGAATTGCCAAACGGCGAGATGGTAACCGGAAAAACCTCTGATCTCTTTGGTCCAACGGCAGCCCTCTTGATCAATGCGATCAAGAAATTGGCGCATATTGATAAAGAAACCAAATTAATCGAGCCAGAATACGTCCAACCTATCCAAGGCTTGAAGATCAATCATTTGGGTAGCCGTAACCCTCGTCTTCACTCGAACGAGATCCTCATTGCCCTTGCCATTACAGCCATGAGCAACGAAGATGCTAAGCTTGCTATGCAAGAATTAGGCAAGTTGAAAGGCAGCGAAGCCCATTCAACCGTGATGCTGACAGACGAAGACAAGAACGTCCTTCGCAAGCTCGGTATCAACGTCACCATGGATCCTGTCTACCAATACGATCGCTTATATCGTAAATAAACTCAGACAAACAAAAACAATCCCTGCTCTAGGAATTGTTCAGATTGAAGACAAAGTCTTCTTAAAAAACTTTCCTTAGGTGAGTACGGACGTCAGCGAACTTCTTCGAAGTTCCATGACTAATTATTGAGCCTAAGGTCTCAATAATTCCGAGTGCCTGAAACTGAGTCGTTTCAGGCACTTTTCTCACGGCGGAAAGTTTCAGAATATGATTGAATAACTATAACGAGTATAATTTTTAAAGAATTGATTAAATTTTATTAAAGATTCGTTTCTCTACGCTCTCAACAATCCCTCGAACAGGGATTGTTTTTTATTATGATGCAAAGAAGAGAGACTATTTGACAGCCTCCCATAATTGGCGAATGGGCTTTCTTTGAACAGGGTCCACAAAATGAGGAGCAATTTCATTCAAAGACTCTAGGACAAAGGCACGTTCTGCCACATAAGGATGTGGCAAGATCAAGCTCTGACTGTAACAAATGGTGTCCTCCATATAGAGCAGATCTAGATCGATCACACGTGGCCCCCACTTAACCTCACGAACACGTCCCATTTCCTGCTCAATGGTCAGTAAGGTCTCTAGTAAATCCTCTGGGGTCATCCAGGTTTCAACTTCTGCCACTTGATTCAAAAAGGTGTCCTGCTCCACTCCTCCCCAAGGTTCTGTTTCAATCCTTGTGGATGTCTGAAGAAGGCGAATGCCTCGATCCTTGATTTTTTCTAGCGCCGTCTCTAGTTGCAGTTGTTTATCTCCCATATTGGTGCCAAGCCCAATAAAGGCCCGTTTTTTCTCCCGTTCGATTGTCACCGAACAAGTCTCTAATGGCAAGGGAACAGGAGCCCAAGGTTTTTTCAACTCCAGACGAACTTTTTCTACAAAGGCATAGCTTTCGAAAATCTTTTGAACCAATTGAAAGGCCACTGTTTCAATCAGATCGATCTTTTCTGCCTGCATCCACTCGGTCAACTGTTCCGCCAAGATCCCATAATGGATCGAAGCTTCCAAATCACCTGTGCGGGCAGCACGGGTCATCTCATAATCTACCCATAGGTCTAGGACAAAGCGTTGTCCTAATTCTTTTTCTGCTGGAAAAACACCGTGATAGGCGTATACCTCTAAGTCCTTGATCCGTAATTGATCCACTCTCTTCACCTCTTATAGCCAGCCATTAGTGGCCCATGAGTTTATAAGCTTCATTTTTTAAGTCTTTATCTGTCGCAAGCAGTCCACGCGCAGCAGTTGTCACTGTAGCGGTCCCAGGTTTACGGACACCACGCATGTTCATACACATATGCTCTGCTTCTACCCAGACAAGTGCTCCTTGTGCTCCAAGATATTCCATCAAGGCATCTGCAATTTCTACCGTCAAACGTTCCTGAATCTGTGGTTTTTTAGCGTAAACTTCAACCGTACGAGCCAGTTTGGAAAGCCCAGCCACACGGCCATTTGGAATGTAGGCAATGTGCACTTTTCCATAAAATGGTAAAAAGTGATGCTCACACATGGAATGGAAGAAGATATCCTTCTCGACCACCATATTGTTATCAATGATTTCAAATGATTTAGACAGGTGCTCCTCTGCTGTCTGCCCTAGTCCTGCAAATATTTCTTGGTACATCTTGGCAATGCGGGTCGGCGTTTCCTGAAGTCCCTCACGGTTCTCATCTTCACCGACTGCCTCGATGATCATTTTCACTGCTTCTTCAATTTTCTTTGTATCCATATCATCTCCTAGTTGGATTTTTCTGTTTTTAATAAATAAGGTCGTACCTGGCTAAGGAAGTAGAGCGACCCCGTTACAATGAGGAGCTCATCGCCTTTTGCTTGCCAGTTTTGTAGAAACTCTTGCCAGTTGACTTCCTCAAGCTGATGGTTTTTCGCAGCAGCTGTCATCTCTTCTTGAGAATAAGCTCTTGGATCTTCAAAGCTCGTGAGGATCAAGCGACTATTTTCTAGCTCCTGCCACTGAATGAGCATCTCTTCTAAGGCTTTGGTCCGGATGCAGGTAAAAAGAATAGTCTTTTTTTGACTTGGAAAAAGTTCCCGAAGGCTTGCGATCAAAGGCGCAACGGCGTGGGGGTTATGGGCCCCATCAAGCAAGAGCATGGGATTTTGCGAGACCACTTCCATCCGGCCAGGCCAGACGACTTGATGCAAGGCCTCATCCACTAACTCTCTTGACAAGAGTTCACGCCCTTCTCTTTCAAAAAGTACATCACAGATACTGATCGCAAGAGCTGCATTTCTGGCCTGGTGATGACCTAAGAGCGCTACTTGATAAGAGGCTTTTTCTCTTTTAGAACTGTGATAAGAAAAGGATTGGCCTGATAGACAAGAGGCCTCTAGCTCAACTTGGTAATCTCTGTCATAGGCTGTTATCGGTACCTGCTTCTGAATCGCAATACCTTCAATGACTTGGCTGGCTTCTGCTTCTAATTTCCCTAGAACCAGAGGAATTCCTGGCTTAATGATACCAGCCTTTTCACGGGCGATGGAAGCCAGATCTGGCCCCAAAAGGGCGACATGATCCAAGCCAATCGAAGTGATCGCGGTCAGAACAGGCTGACAGACATTAGTACTGTCAAGTCGTCCCCCCATACCGACTTCCATGATCACATAATCCAGCTCCTCATGAGCAAAATAATCATAGGCAATCGCCGTCATCACTTCAAATTCCGTCAACCCTTGAAAGACGGCCTTTGATTGTTTAGCTTGCAGGAGCTGCTGGTAACTATCCAGGTAGGTTTGCAGGTCTTGATCCGAAATGGCTTCGCCATTAATGGTGATTTGGTCATTGTAATGGATCAGATAAGGAGAGGTAAAGACTCCAACCCGTAAACCTGCCTGCCTCAAGAGTTGGGACAAGGTAGCAATGGTAGAGCCTTTGCCATTGGTCCCCGCAACATGAATAACCCGACAGTCTAGGTGAGGATTTCCTCTCAAAGCTAAGAGAGCTTCCATGCGCTCCAAACCGAAATGAGGATCTTGGGAACGATAGGCTTCTAGCCAACGAAGATCCAACTGATGTTCTTTTGTCTTCATTTACTTGTATTGTTTTAAATTGGTATCTGCTGCCTCTTGGGCTTGGAAAATGGCTTGGCCCAGACTAGCTGCCATCTTGTGAAGGGGAATATCATGCACCCGCACCACTTCGACTCCTTGACTGGCTGCAATACTCGTCAAATGGCTCGAAGCCAGGTCCCGATTCCAAAAACCAGTCTCCGTTGCAGGATCTGTCTCAAATCCAGCTTCCTCAATAATGTTGACCACAAAGCGTTTGCGGGAGACCCCTAGAAAGATCGGATACCCCTTTTGGTGAATCGTCCCAAGTTCTTGTAATAAGAGTAAGTTCTCTCGCTTGGTCAACCCAAATCCGATCCCAGGATCCAACATAATACGATCCATCTGGACACCTGCTGCTTTCGCTACCGCAAGCGAGCGGTCAAAGAAGGTCCACATCAAGTCTTGAATCGGTTCTTGAGCCATCTGTTGAAGCTCTTGCTCTGAAAAGACTGGTTCAAAACCAAAACGTGGAAAGATAGTGGAACTTGGATGATGCGGTCTTGCCATCACTGGATTAAACATGAGAACTGCGCTAGCTTCATGCTCCGCGACGACAGCAGCCATCTTAGGATCTCCAAGAAAACCCGTAATATCGTTGACAATATCAGCTCCATCTTCGAGCGCTGCCGCCGCCACCTGGGACTTCCAGGTATCCACTGAGATCAAGACATCACTTTCTTTCCGAATGGCTTTAATCACCGGAACCACGCGGTCAATCTCTTCTTGGATATCCACATAATGACTTCCTGGTCTGGTTGATTCTCCTCCGATATCGAGGATCTGAGCTCCTTCTTGGATCAGTTTTCTCGCCTGTTGCAAGGCTGCATCCACACTCGTATACTTACCGCCATCAGAAAATGAATCCGGAGTGACATTTAAGATCCCACAAAGAAGGGTCCCTTGGCCACTCAGCCATTTTTTATCAATCATTTTCGTTCTCCTTTGGTTCCCTTCCTACAGCATGATTGCGAATAAAAGAGGCTAGAACAAGTGTTCTAAACCTCTGAGTCTACTCTCCATACGGATTTCTGATTTTTTCTGACCTTCTGTAAGAAGGTTCTGCATCAAAACTCATTGGTACCTACCATTTTATCATAATTTATCATGGAAGAAAACTCTCGATACCGGCAATAAACAAAGGAGTATGACCACCGGATAATAATAAGCCAGCGCATTCAAGGTCATGTGAAGGCAAATGCTATACTCGATCCGCTTGTAGCGATAAGCGACCCAAGTTAAGATCAAGGACATGCCTCCGTAAGCTACCCATTCCCCTAGGGTACTCGGTCCATGTAAGTAAGTAAAAAAGAGAGCACCGGCTAGATATCCGATTGGTTCTGCCCCTCGAAAGATCAAACGAGGGATAATGGCCCGACAGAGCAGCTCTTCTAGAATCGGAGCGACAAGGACCACGACCATGCCCATAGCAAGAAAAGGAGCATGAGATTGCAGTTCATTCAGAGCCGCTTGGTTTGCCGTCGTACCACCTGCCTCTTGTTTCAACAAAGGATAGGCGAGCAGGTTATTAGCCATCAACAAGAGAAGAAAAAGGAAATTTCTCCCCAGAGCCGGCCAGGTTATGACCCGAACATCTAAGTTCTCCAGAGGGCTCATCTTGATGACCTTATAAAAAACAAAGAGCACCGCCACTGTTACCAAGAGAGTGAGGATAGTGATCCACCCTGCATCCATTCCTTCTTGAAGGGAATAAACCATAGTGATGAGGGGAAATTGTGAGAGAAAGAATAAGGGCACAAAAAGAAGGAGCCAGAGGGCATTCTTACATAATGGGTGCTTTCGAAAAAAAGACTGTATATTTTTCAATGGACAACCTCTTTCTTGTATAAAATAAGAAGACTGGGACTTTCGCCTTCAGCCTTCTCTCTTTATTTCAGTTTACTGATTTTTGAAACGTTCAACGTCACGCGCAATCACCAACTCTTCATCAGTTGGAATCACCAATACCTTCACACGGGAATCATCTGTGGAAATGTCTCCGACAACTCCAAAGACGTTCTTTTCAGGGTCGACCTTGCAGCCAAACCAGCTGATTCCATTGATAATAGAAGAGCGAACATTTACTGCATTTTCACCAATTCCTGCTGTAAAGATGATGGCATCTGCACCATTCAAGACTGCTAAGTATTGACCGATGTATTTTTGCAAACGATCGATAAAGATATCGTAAGCCAATTTAGCTTTTTCGTCTCCATTATGCATCGCTGTATGAATATCCCGCATGTCACTAGAAGATCCAGAAACACCCAGAAGACCGGATTCACGATTGAGGATGCGGCTAATATCTTCAGGCTTATTGAAATCCTCTGTATGTTCCATCAAGTATGGAATAATCGCTGGATCGAGATCCCCTGTACGGGTTCCCATCATGACACCACCTAGAGGTGTGAAGCCCATTGAGGTATCCACAGAGATTCCCTTGTCAACCGCTGTAACAGATACACCATTTCCAACGTGGCAGGTGATCAATTTCAATTCTTCTAATGGTTTTCCAAGAAGTTTAGCAGCTTCACCAGCTACATACTGATGACTGGTTCCATGAGCGCCGTACTTACGGACCTTATTTTCTGTGTAATATTTAGTTGGAAGAGGGTAACGATAAGCTTTTTCCGGCATGGTTGTATGGAAAGAAGTATCAAATACCACAACACTGGTAATATTTGGACAAATCTCTCTAAAGGCACGAATTCCAGCTGCATTTGCAGGATTATGAAGAGGTGCTAACAAAGACAATTCTTCTACTTTTCGAAGGACTTCGTCATCTACCAAGGCAGAATCCTTGAAGTATTCTCCACCAGCAACGACGCGGTGGCCCACACCTGTAATCTCATCGTAGGATTTGATAATATCAAAGCGAATCAAATCATCCAACAAAATTTTTACAGCTTGTGTATGGTCCTGGATATCTAATACTTGTTTTTCAGAGCGTCCATCAAATTTAACAGTTGAAATAGAATCCTTCAAACCGATCCGTTCAATCAACCCTTTTGCAAGAACAGTTTCCTCTGGCATTTGGTACAATTGCCATTTCAAACTAGAGCTTCCTGCATTAATAGAAATTGTTTTCGACATATATTCACCTCATTAAGCGTTTTCACTTCCTCTATTATATCAGATCTTTGATCAAATTTCACTATCCTTTAACCAGTTTTGGAAACTTTCCATAAAGTGAACCACCTGGTCTTGATCCTGGAGATCGGTAAAAGGATAGACAAAGGGCTGAACAGACTCTTCTTCTTGTTTTCGTAGGACGAAAATCGTCTTAGCATAGGCTGGATTTGAAAAAAGAGATTCTGGCAAGGTCAGCATGGCAAGGAGTTTGGCCTTGTCTTTCAACCAAGCCTTTAAAAGATCACTCTGAGGGCTCGTCAAGAGGTTGTTGGGAGCTAAAAAGATGGCTACTCCTTGAGGTTTCAGGTATTTCAGCGCCTGTTCCATCATGAGGTGATGGGCATAGGTATGGCCTTCGGAGCTCGCTACCTGATAGCGCTGTGCAATCGCATCATCTGGATAATAACCAATTGGAAGGTCACTAACGATCAAGTCACTTTCTTTCAACACTTGCGGACGCACCGCGTCGCCTTGTGCAAAGACAACACTAGACTCCATTACGTCTGCGATACTAGCAGATAGGTCAATCAAGAGATCATCTACTTCCAATCCTAAGTAATCAATCGTGAGACGGCTATTGTTGACAATAGTCTCAGCGAGATTTCCGGTTCCACTTCCCACTTCTAAGACATCCAGTTGGTCGCTTTTAGCCAACTGATCGATCAAAAATGTAATGATAAAACCAATCGCATCTGGTGTGAACTGGTGATTCGCTTGTAAAGGTTCTGTCTGAGTAGCTTTCATAAAAAGGAATTGGTAGGCTCTGCGCCATTCTTCCTTACTTAAACCTAGTTCTTTTAATTTTTTGCTATTGTTTTTAACAATGTCTAGATCCGTCTTGCCATCCAAATACATGGCATTCTGTTCAATCAAGGCGTCATAAAAGTTGGTCGACAATTCATTTTGAATACTTTGAGTGTTTTCTAATAGATAGGTATATGCTTGTTCAATTTTTTCGAAATTCATGATTTCCTCCGCACCCTATCATACCAAAAATTAGTCTTTTTCGCTATTTTCTGATGGTTCCTTGATCTCGTTTGGCGTCTCTTCAGAAGGCGTTTCGCTCCCTGCCTTCTCCTTATCTTTCTGTGTCTTCTTCTTTTCTTTTTGGCTCTTCTTACTTTCTTTTTCTTCCCTTACTGGAAGGACAAACTCATAGCTTTCGCCATCCATCTCAGCCTGGGCATGAAGAAAACCAGTATCCTTCTTTAGCTGAACGGTTCCAGATTTTAAATGAATCTCTGATGTCTTCTCATCACTCTTTCTCTTTTCAAGAGCCATTTGCACCAAAGCATAGGCCCGAAGGCGATCTTGACTCGTCTTTAAGATTCGTCTTTCCGCAACCTGACGGTGCAGGTAAAACTGAAGCAAGAGACTAAAAATCGCTGCCATCAAGAGAGCGTAAAGCAAGACACCAGCCTTAACTTTTTTCATTTTGTATCGCTGGTACCACATGGTAGACATACTCCCTTTCTAGACCATCTTCAAAATTCAACCGCAGATGAAGCGACTCTCCCTCCTGCCAAATCTGACTAGAGTGAACCCCTGAAATCATAGGCTGATAGCCCCTGCCCTTATCATCTGTTTTTCGGATATCATCCCCTTTCGATTGACCAATGGCAATTGGTTTTTGATCCTGAACCAAGTAGATATGATTGTCCGCTACTTTTTCAAAATGGCTCCGATCCAATTCCACCTGCAATTGTTGCTGAAAAAGTATCCATTCTTCCTGCTTTTGATGCGCCTGGTAGTCCAATTCAGCATGCAGGAGCTTGGTCAAGCCTTGAAAGACCAACACTCCCCCACTAAGCACTAAGAGAGCGACCAAGGCTTCGAGCAGGGTAAAGGCCTTGACCTTTCCTTTATTCCACATGCAGTACCACCTTTCCTTGATGATAGACCGTGAGTTGATCGGCATCTTTTTCGACTTGAACTTGAATACCATTGGCCTCTAGATGATTTTGCCCTGTCTGAAGCGCCATTTGAGCGACAGATAAGACCTCTACCTCTTTGAAATCCGCTAGTCGCTCCTTGCGCGAACGCCGGATCTCCCCTAACAATAAGGTCGTAATCATGGCAAATAAACCCAAGGCAACTAAGGATTCTATGAGAATACTAGCGGGAACGGATGCTTTTTTTAATTTTCCCATTTCCAAGCGACAGTTGATAGGTCACCACTCCTCTCTGTGTCTGAAAGTGAACATTGGCCAGGGATGAATTGCCACCTGCACGGTCTAAACGAATAGTTTTAGGATCTTGCAAAATGACAGAATCAGGAATCTCCACCGTCTGGTAGGGCGTTTGAATCTTCCTTGCAGTCACTTCAACATCCAATTCCGTTTGCCTTGCCAAGGCTATCTTTTGGCTTTCTTGATAGAGGTGTTCAAACTCTGCAAAAAATACTTTTTCTTCCACCTGCTGAAAGCTCGTCTTGATCGATCCCGATAAGCCCAGATAGATAAAACTGACGATCATCAAGGTCAGAAGGGTCTCCACCAAGGTGAAGGCCTTAATCTGCAACCGCACGAGTTTCTCCACTATTTTTCGCATAATAGGCACGATAAGATTCTGCTTGTTTGTTGGTAATATTTCCATCAGCAATTAGCTTTGATAGAGTGGCTTGGTCATTGGTATGATTGAGCTCGTACAATTCAGCCTGACTTTCGACCACCTTCACAACCGCTGCATTTCCTGTCTCTTTCACGGAGTCTTTTTGCTTGGTCAAATTCGGCACAAAGAGCAATAAGAGCACACTGATGATCAATAAGACCACCAACATTTCAATAAGTGTAAAAGCTTTAACCTTATAAGTTTTTAATTTTTTCATAAATGAACCTCCATATTTTGATAAATCGGCAGCAACATGGCTGCATAGAGTAACACAATCACAAGAGCTACAAAGACAAACACCAAGGGTTGTATCACATTCATGGCCTTGTGAACCCGACGAAAGAAATCTTCCCATGTTTTTTCAGCGTAGATCTCTAGCTCACTTCCGAGCTTTGATTTGACTTCACCATATTCAATCATAAGGGGCAATTCTTTTTTGAAAAAAGGATACCCCCTGACCGTTTCTGAAAAGGACTGGCCACGGTCTAAAGAAAGAGCTAAGTCCCTTCCAATCTCTTGAAAAAGCTGGGATTTTTGCTCCTGCATCATGGAAAAAATCTGAGACAACTCCAATCCTTGCCCAATCAGATTGCCCCATTCTCTGGCATAATAGGCTGTCAAATAAGCTTGAATCATGCCTTTTCCGAAAGGCAGATGAGACAAGCTTCTAAAAACCTTGATCTTGCCTGACTGTCGATAATAGAGAAAGCCGAGTAAGAAGAAGCCCACAAGTCCCGCTCCTAAGGCCAAAAAGAGTTGCGGGAAGGAACTGATCACTTGCGTCCCAATATTTTGAGCATCCATTTGAGGGAGCAAATAATTGCGCAAGCCTAGCATAATCAGCACTAAAAATCCAAGCAAGATGAGAGGATAAGTGCTCACCTCAATCAGCTTTTTCTTGACCTTGCGCATGTTTTCAAGGTAAGCACTGATTTTCTCCAAGCTCAATATAAGATTGCCATGAAGCTCAGCGAGAGACAGCTGTGTCGTCACTGCATCTGAAAAACCGATCCCCGCCATCATCTCTGAAAAACTCCGTCCCCGAGAAAGGTCCTCTCGCATCTGGGAAACCAAACGACTCTCCACTAGGTGAGAACGATCCAGAAAATCGACAATCTCAGACAGATGAAAACCACTCGAATAAAGATTCAAAAACAATTCGATGATTTGCTTTTGTTTAGCGGTAGATAATTTTTTCGGCTTGGGCCTGAGCCAGCTGGATATATCCCGATTGAGCCAAGAGATCCATTTGTTGGTTCCAGCGGCTGGCTGAGTGCTCTTGGTAGTTTTCCGTCGCAAAATCGACCACACCTCCTCCTGCAATTAATCGTTGGTAGCAAATACCTTGTAAAACAATCTTGAGCTCTTCCTCACTCACTCCAAGCTCTAAAAGTCGCTCATAAACACCTCGAACGCTCTTAGCATGAATCGTAGAGAAGACGGTTACCCCTGTCAAACTAGCTCGTACGACCGCACGAGCTGTTTCCCTATCTCGAATCTCTCCAATAATGAGAAGGTCCGGCCGATGGCGTAAGGAGAGTTTGATCAGATTGTCATAGGTCATGCCGATCTGGTCATTCAGCTGAAGTTGAAGCATATTGTCCTGCTTGATCTCGACAGGGTCTTCAATAGACATGACTTGCTGGTCCGCAAAGCGCTCTTGCGCCAACGCATGCATGAGAGTGGTCTTTCCCGAACCAACAGGACCTGCAAAAAGATAAAGCCCACGACCAGCCAATTTCTTCTTCAAGTCCGGCAACTGATCAAACCAAAACCGCAATTCGCGTTCCTCATCATGCAAGAGCCGAATGACCAAGCTTTCATAACCACGATAATCCCCCACCGTCGACAAGCGAATCGAGACCACTCCATTCTCCAAAGGGTAATCACACGATCCTAGCTGGCTGCGCCTTTTTTCTCCCACATTCATCCCTGCCACGAACTTAAAGTGGCTGATAATAGCCGTCATCTCCTCAAAAGGGAAGGACTGCACAAAGCGCCTCTCGTCTCCCACCCTCATAAAAACCTGGTACTCCTCCTTCCGAGGAATGAAGTAGAGATCCTGAGCCTCTTCCTTCTTTCCCATACGGATCAGTTTTTTTGCAATTTCTTGAACCATAGTTCCTCCTCTCACTTATACTATTCGAAAAAGAAGACAAAAAAAGAAGACTTTCTAGATCGCTCTAAAAAATCTTCCGAATGTCTCTTATGACAGGGTTGTCCCCTTTTTTGAATCGAGTGTATATTGACAAGAACGGTGTTTGCGACTGCCTCTTTCCTTTTCGTAGCCTGGGCGGAGCTTGCTTTTAGGGATCTTGTGCTCGTCTTCTAAGAGGACAATCGAGTGGAAAAACTGTACATCTTCACTGCAGTCCTCACACCACTCTTGCTCCTTGGTATCCCAAAAGATCGTCATGAGGTCACTCCGACTCTTATAACTTGGAAAGTGCTCATTTAACTCCAACCATTTCTGCTTGTAGTATTTCAAAGCCTGGTAATAGTCTTCAAACTTCCGACTACTCACGATATCTTCTTCCCAACCATCTAAAAACCACCAGGGTTCACAGTCCCCGTACATTTCAATCACTCGATACATAAACTCTTCCATCCTTTGTATCCTCTATTATATAGAAAATCCTTTGAGAATAAAAGTTTTCTGCTCATAGCATGATTTTCCAGGTAGTTTTCAGGTGTTTTTCATCAATATTTTCCAAAAATAGACTACTTGATTTCTCTTGGGTCCTTTTTTCAAAAAAAGCCGGAACTTGTAGTTCCGACTTATTTTCTTATTCTTCTACGACTTCAGCTGTTTGAACTTCATCGACTGTTCCATCTGTTAATGGCACTTCTTCGATAATTTCAACTTCATTAATCGCTTGTGGTTCCAAGTTACGGTAACGAGCCATACCTGTACCTGCAGGAATAATCTTACCAATGATAACATTTTCCTTCAGTCCAAGGAGATGGTCTTTCTTACCGCGGATCGCTGCGTCAGTAAGGACACGAGTTGTTTCCTGGAAGGAAGCCGCTGACAAGAAACTGTTGGTTTCAAGAGAGGCTTTGGTAATTCCCATAAGGACTGGACGAGCAGTCGCAGGAACTCCACCAGAGATAAGGACATCTTTATTGGCATCTGTAAAGTCTGTAATGTCCATCAGAGTACCCATGAGAAGGTCTGTATCTCCTGGATCCATGACACGTACTTTACGGATCATTTGACGCACCATTACCTCGATGTGTTTGTCGCCGATTTCTACCCCTTGGCTACGGTATACTTTTTGTACTTCCGCAAGAAGGTAAGTTTCAACAGACAAGACATCACGAACGGCAAGGAGACGTTTTGGTTGGATAGACCCTTCTGTCAGAGCCGCACCACGAGAGACTTGATCTCCCACTTCGACTTTCATGCGAGCAGTGTAAGGGACAACATATTCGCCTTCACCAGTTGCTCCGCTAACAAAGACTTTCTTGGTCCGAGTAGAAGCATCTTCTTCGATCGCTGTGACTTCCCCTTTGACCTCAGTGATGACCGCTTCCCCTTTTGGATTGCGGGCTTCAAAGATTTCTTGGACACGAGGAAGACCTTGCGTGATATCGGTATTTGAGGCAACCCCACCCGTGTGGAAGGTACGCATGGTCAACTGTGTACCAGGTTCCCCGATAGATTGGGCTGCGATGGTTCCGACTGCTTCACCCACTTCAACCGCATCACCAGTCGCCAAGTTGATACCATAACAGTGACGGCAGACACCATGGCGGGTGTTACACGTAAAGACAGAGCGGATAGTGACTTCTTCCACACCAGCTTTGACAATTTCACGTGCTAGGTCTTCTGAAATCAAGGTATCTGGACCAACGATGACTTCACCTGTTTCAGGATGTTTAACAGATTTCTTGGTATAACGACCAGTCAAGCGTTCTTCGAGTGGCTCGATCATTTCCTTACCATCAGTAATGGCACGAATCACAAGTCCACGGTCTGTTCCACAGTCGTCTTCACGGATAATCACGTCTTGGGCCACGTCAACCAAACGACGAGTCAAGTAACCTGAGTCGGCGGTCTTCAAGGCCGTATCGGTCATCCCTTTACGGGCACCGTGAGTTGAGAAGAACATTTCGAGTACTGACAAACCTTCGCGGAAGTTTGACAGGATTGGCAATTCCATGATCCGTCCGTTTGGAGCGGCCATCAAACCACGCATACCGGCAAGTTGCGAGAAGTTTGAGATGTTACCACGGGCTCCAGAGTCCATCATCATAACGATTGGGTTCTTCGGATCTTGGTTATCTACCAAGCGTTTTTCCAATTTCTCACGGGCTGCACGCCATTCAGCTGTAACGGCATTGTAGCGTTCGTCATCTGTGATCAAACCACGACGGAATTGTTTGGTGATTTGTTCCACACGTTTGTGAGATTCTTCAATGATTTCTGCCTTGTCTTCAACGACCGGAATATCAGCAATCCCCACTGTCAAACCAGCAAGGGTTGAATGATGGTAACCCAAGTCTTTCAAGCGGTCCAAGAAAGCAGACGTTTCAGTTGTACGGAAGCGTTTGAAGATTTCTGCGATGATATTTCCAAGATTTTTCTTCTTGAATGGAACATTTAATTCCAATTTCTCAATCGCTGCTTTGACATCTTGACCAGGCTCCAAGAAATACTTAGCTGGAACGCCTTCTGTCAAGTTGGCATTATTTGGCTCTTGAAGGTATGGAAGTTCTGCAGGCATGATATCGTTAAAGAGGATCTTACCAACAGTTGTCAAGAGAATCTTGTGTTGTTGCGCTTCTGTCCATGGTTTGTTCAAGCTATCGGTCGCAATTCCGACACGGGTATGCAAGTGAACATAGCCATTGCGAAGAGCCATGACTGCTTCATCACGGTCTTTAAAGACCATGCCTTCCCCTTCACGACCAGCTTCTTCCATAGTGAGGTAGTAGTTCCCCAATACCATATCCTGAGATGGGGTAACAACTGGTTTTCCGTCTTTTGGATTCAAGATGTGCTCAGCAGCCAACATCAAGATACGAGCTTCTGCTTGAGCTTCTTCTGAAAGCGGTACGTGGATGGCCATTTGGTCCCCGTCAAAGTCGGCATTGTAGGCTTCACAGACAAGTGGGTGCAAGCGAAGGGCTTTCCCGTCAATCAATACAGGTTCAAAGGCTTGGATTCCCAAACGGTGAAGGGTCGGTGCGCGGTTCAAGAGAACTGGGTGTTCTTTGATCACTTCTTCTAGGATATCCCAGATGCGTTCATCTCCACGTTCGACCAAGCGTTTTGCAGCTTTGACGTTTTGCACGATATCACGCGCAACGATTTCACGCATGACGAATGGTTTGAAGAGCTCGATCGCCATTTCACGTGGCACACCACATTGGTACATCTTAAGAGTTGGACCAACGGCGATAACAGAACGTCCTGAGAAGTCAACCCGTTTACCGAGCAAGTTTTGACGGAAGCGTCCTTGTTTCCCTTTGAGCATGTGGCTCAATGATTTCAATGGACGGCTACCTGGTCCTGTGATCGGACGACCACGACGACCGTTATCGATCAAAGCATCAACGGCTTCTTGGAGCATCCGTTTTTCGTTTTGTACGATGATACCAGGGGCATTCAACTCAAGCAAACGTGCCAAACGGTTGTTCCGGTTGATCACACGGCGGTAAAGGTCGTTCAAGTCAGAGGCAGCAAAACGGCCACCATCCAATTGGACCATCGGACGAAGATCTGGTGGAATAACCGGAAGGATGTTGAGGACCATCCATTCTGGCTTGTTGCCAGATTTGTAGAAGGCATCCAAGACATCCAAACGACGCACAGCCTTCACACGTTTTTGACCAGTTGCAGTCTTCAATTCTTCTTTCAAGAGAGCAATTTCAGCTTCCAGATCCACTTGTTTCAAGAGGTCTTGGATCGCTTCCGCACCCATCTTAGCTACAAAGGAACCTGGTCCGTATTCACGCAAGCGTTCACGGTATTCACGTTCTGTCATGATGGATTTATGCTCAAGTGGTGTATCTTTTGGATCGATCACCACGTAAGCTGCGAAGTAGATAACTTCTTCAAGGGCACGAGGGCTCATATCTAAGGTCAATCCCATACGAGAAGGGATGCCTTTGAAGTACCAGATGTGTGATACAGGCGCTTTCAACTCGATGTGCCCCATGCGTTCACGACGAACTTTCGCACGTGTTACTTCAACCCCACAGCGGTCACAAACGATCCCTTTGTAACGGATCCGTTTGTATTTCCCACACGCACATTCCCAGTCTTTTGTAGGTCCAAAGATGACTTCATCAAAGAGACCTTCACGTTCTGGTTTCAATGTACGGTAGTTGATTGTTTCAGGTTTCTTGACCTCTCCATAAGACCATGAACGGACCTTGCTTGGAGAAGCTAGGGTGATTTGCATACTTTTAAAACGATTTACATCAACCACTATTTCTTACCTTTCCTTGTTTTCATACTTGTTTCATTTGGATACAGCTTAGGTGGGGAAAGAAAGAAAACTTTCTTGCCACCTCCTTGTGGTCTGTATCTTGTTATCGAATCATCCTGTCAGAAGCATTGGTTTCTCACAAGACAATCATTTTTACTGATTATTTTTCTGATTCTTCAGCATCAAAGGCTGCTTTTGCTTCCTTGGCTGCTTTTTCACGTGCTTTTTCAAGGTCGTCCACATGAATCACATCATCGTCTTCCCCTTCATCGAGGTCACGAAGTTCTACTTCTTGATCATCTTCGTCCAAGACACGCATGTCAAGACCAAGAGATTGCAATTCTTTGACAAGAACGCGGAAGGATTCTGGTACACCTGGTTTTGGAATTGGTTTACCTTTGGTAATCGCTTCATAAGCTTTCAAACGTCCGTTGACATCATCTGACTTGTAAGTCAAGATTTCTTGAAGGACATTTGATGCACCATAAGCCTCAAGGGCCCACACTTCCATTTCCCCGAAACGTTGTCCACCAAACTGAGCTTTTCCTCCGAGTGGTTGTTGGGTAACCATTGAGTAAGGTCCGACTGAACGGGCATGGAGTTTATCATCAACCATGTGGTGAAGCTTGATCATGTACATGACACCGACAGAAACACGGTTGTCAAACGGCTCACCTGTACGTCCATCGTAAAGAATCGTCTTGGCATCGCTATCCATACCAGCTTCTTTCACAGTATCCCAGAGGTCTTCTGAGCTTGCTCCATCAAAGACTGGTGTTGCGATGTGGATACCCAAGTTACGAGCCGCCATACCAAGGTGAAGTTCCATAACCTGACCGATATTCATACGTGATGGCACCCCAAGAGGGTTCAACATGATATCAACTGGTGTACCGTCTGGAAGGTAAGGCATATCTTCAACTGGAACAATACGAGACACAACCCCTTTGTTTCCGTGACGACCGGCCATCTTATCTCCGACGCGGATCTTGCGTTTTTGTGCGATGTAAACACGAACCAACATGTTAACACCAGATTGCAATTCATCTCCGTTTGCACGCGTAAAGATCTTAACATCGCGAACGACTCCATCTCCACCGTGAGGTACACGAAGAGAAGTATCCCGCACTTCACGAGATTTATCTCCAAAGATCGCGTGAAGGAGACGTTCTTCAGCAGAAAGGTCTTTTTCACCCTTCGGTGTTACCTTACCGACAAGGATATCGCCTTCTTTTACTTCTGCACCAATACGGATAATACCTGTTTCATCCAAGTCACGAAGAGCATCTTCACCGACGTTTGGAATTTCACGGGTAATTTCTTCAGGGCCTAATTTGGTATCGCGTGTTTCTGATTCGAATTCTTCCAAGTGAACAGATGTGTAGACATCTTCTTTCACCAAGCGTTCGCTCATGATAACGGCATCCTCGAAGTTATACCCTTCCCAAGTCATGTAAGCGACGATTGGGTTTTGACCAAGGGCCATTTCCCCTTTTTCCATCGATGGACCGTCAGCGATAAAGTCGCCTTTTTCAACGACATCGCCAACTTTTACAAGGGTACGTTGGTTGTAAGCCGTACCTGAGTTTGAACGACGGAATTTTTGGATATGGTAAACATCAAGAGATCCATCTTCCCGACGAACTTCTACCTTATCTGCATCTGCATAAGTAACTTTACCATCGTGTTGAGCAATGACTGCAGCTCCTGAGTCATGGGCTGCTTGGTATTCCATACCAGTCCCCACGTAAGGGGCTTTTGGATCGATCAATGGCACAGCCTGACGTTGCATGTTTGCACCCATGAGGGCACGGTTGGAGTCATCGTTTTCCAAGAAAGGAATACATGCTGTCGCAACGGCAACTACTTGTTTTGGAGACACGTCCATGTAGTCGACTTGATCAGATGGGAATTCTTGGTTGTTACCACGGTGACGTCCCATAACGATTGGCTCAGCAAAGCCACCTTTTTCGTTCAACTTAGAGTTGGCCTGAGCGACGATGTACTCATCTTCTTCATCGGCTGTCAACCAAACGATTTCGTTGGTCACCACACCTTTTTCACGGTCCACTTTACGGTATGGCGTTTGGATGAAGCCATATTTGTTCAAGTGTCCGTAAGATGACAAGTTGTTGATCAAACCGATGTTTGGTCCTTCAGGTGTTTCGATTGGACACATACGACCATAGTGGGTATAGTGTACGTCACGCACTTCATATCCGGCACGGTCACGTGTCAAACCACCAGGCCCTAAGGCAGACAAACGACGTTTGTGAGACAACTCAGAAAGTGGGTTGTGTTGGTCCATGAACTGTGACAACTGTGAAGAACCAAAGAATTCTTTAATTGCCGCAGTTACTGGACGGATGTTGATGATTTGTTGTGGTGTCAAGACATCGTTATCTTGTACAGACATCCGTTCGCGAACGTTTCGTTCCATCCGTGAAAGTCCAAGACGCACTTGGTTGGCAAGCAATTCACCAACGGCACGAATCCGACGGTTTCCAAGGTGGTCGATATCATCCACGCGACCAATACCTTCTGCCAGGTTCAAGAAATAGCTCATTTCTGCCAAGATATCTGCTGGAGTTACAATCCGTACTTTGTCAGATGGGTTGGCATTTCCGATGATGGTGACAACGCGGTCTGGATCTGTTGGAGCAACAACTTTGAATTTTTGCAATTCTACTGGTTCTGTCAAAACAGCAGCATCATTTGGAATGTAGGTGATTTTGTTCAAACCGTTATCCAATTGTTCTGAGATGCTGTCGATGACATCGCGCGTCATGACAGTACCAGCTTCTACAAGGATTTCTCCTGTTTCAGCATCCACCAATGGTTCTGCGATTGTTTGATTCAACAAGCGGTTCTTGATATTGAGTTTCTTGTTGATCTTGTAGCGACCAACTGGTGCCAAGTCATAACGACGTGGATCAAAGAAACGGGCTACCAACAAGCTACGTGAGCTTTCCGCTGTTTTTGGTTCACCTGGACGAAGACGCTCGTAGATTTCTTTGAGGGCTTCATCTGTCCGTGAATCCATTGGATTTTTGTGGATATCTTTTTCGATAGTATTGCGAACCAATTCGCTGTCCCCAAAGATATCGATGATTTCATCATCTCCTGAGAATCCAAGAGCACGCACAAGCGTTGTAAATGGAATTTTACGTGTGCGGTCGATGCGCGTGTAGGCGATGTCTTTTGAGTCGGTTTCAAGCTCTAACCAAGCTCCACGGTTAGGGATAACAGTAGATCCATAACCAATCTTACCATTCTTGTCCACCTTATCATTGAAGTAGACACCTGGTGAGCGGACCAACTGAGATACGATAATCCGTTCTCCACCATTGATGATGAAAGTTCCCATTTCAGTCATGATTGGGAAATCACCAAAGAAAACTTCTTGGGTCTTGATTTCACCTGTTTCTTTGTTGACCAAACGGAAGGTCACAAAGATTGGTGCTGAGTAGCTGGCATCGTGGATGCGCGCTTCTTCAAGCGAATACTTAGGTTCGCGGATTTCATAACCCACAAATTCCAATTCCATTGTATCCGTGAAGTTTGAGATGGGAAGCACATCTTCAAATACTTCCTTCAAGCCATGATCCAAGAAATCTTTGAATGAGTCTGTCTGGATTTCAATCAAGTTTGGTAAATCAAGAACCTCTTTGATTCTTGAAAAACTACGACGGGTCCGATGTTTCCCGTATTGAACGTCATGTCCTGCCAAAGTTTTTAACTCCTTTTTCCATACTAGGATAGCTTGGTAAAATGACTTTCACCACCTATCCGGTTTTAACTACAATTGTGTGATTTGCATCACGTGAAGAGCTGTCTCTTCACCTCATTCGTCGCTTTTTGTAATTTTTAGAAAAATTAAATTTGTGTAACAAACTAGGATTTTTCTGAAAATTAGGCACAAAAAGAGCAGCTAAATCGACTTATTCAAGTAAGATTTAACTGCTGTAAGCTCTTATTTGGACAATATTTCAAATAAAGCACACGACAAATTAGTTATCACTATTATACCGTTTTTTGCTCCAAAAATCAAGGCTTTCTCTAGGTTTTCTACTGGATCAGACTAGCGTCGATTGCCACGATTTGAGCTGTTTCGATTTGAACTATTGCTTGATGAACTATTGGTTGTCGAATTGTTCTTATTATTCGACTGATTTCCACTGCTATTGCCGAGAATTGCTGCCCAAGCACTTTGATAATCGCTATCCGATCCCCCGATGGCAAAGTGGTATTGAGTGGTTGGCGCTCCGTTTTTGGCCCAAAGGCTCGTCACCGTTTGACCGCTCACATCGATATCTCGGCCATTGACATTGACGCGGCCTGGTCTTTCACCAGTCGATTTGAGCACTTCAGAACGGATCACACTCTTATCGAGAGTGAATTTATCCTGAATTCCAAAGAGACTTGGATCTGCTTGGTAGATTGCATTCGCCAACTGCGCCATGTATTGGGCATTGTTGTTGTATCCGGTCAAGGTCTGCATGGAAGCATTGTTGTCATGACCGATCCAGCCACCTAAAGAAACATTTGGGGTGGACAGCATGAGCCACATATCCCCATTTGAGTTAGTGGTACCGGTTTTTCCAATCCAGTCAGCACCTGCCAGTGTTGGGTTGATTTGGCTAATCCGTGACTTAAAGGTCGTTGTAGCACCAGACGTAATAACCCCGCGCAAGAGATCCTGCATAATCGTTGCCGTTGCTGGAGAGTAAACACGAACAGGATCTGCCTCGTGCTTGTATACTACATCCCCATCTCGATCAATGATTTGCTCTACCATGTAGCGTTTGAGGTAGTTCCCATTGTTACCAATGGTTTGGAAACCATTGGTATGTTGGGCAACAGTGACCTCAATTCCTCCCCCCATCGGCAGACTCTCAATGCCATATTCAGGGATATCATAGCCCATTTTCTTCATGTAGGATGGGACATCCACACCTTTTTCACGAAGAGTCCGGTAAGTCCAGTAAGCTGGAATATTCCATGAGGTATTGAGGGCCTCACGGAGATCCATCATGGCTGTCCCTCGGCTATCCACGTGCATGATCGGCTCCCCACTTGAGAAATTAGTCGGGTAGTTAGAAAGGATGCTATTGCTTCCCATCAAGCCTTGGTCGATGGCAATCCCATAGGCCAACAGCGGCTTGATTGTAGACCCTGGGGAACGCTCTGTATCAAAGGCATGGTTGTTTTGGTTGCCGTCAAAATTCCGTCCACCGATAAATCCTAAAACGGCACCCGTTCGGTTGTCCATGAGGACATTCCCAACTTCTACAAGACCCGTCCCATCATCCAAGACGCTTCCAAAATTCGCTACTGCGGCCTGCATCGCATTGTGAACCGGTTTGTTAATCGTGGTTTGAATGGTGTAGCCACCTTCGCGCAACTCGCTCTCCGCTAATTCTTGGTAAGCCTTGACGGTTTCATTATTTTTCAAGTCTTGCTTGGTGACATTGTCTCGCTTGATCAAGTAATCATACATGGCCTCTTTTGCTTCTTCCATGGCTTGGAAGTAGAGGTAGTCATGCGGTGTCTTCTCGATGCCATCTGGAGCCATGAAGTCTTTGGTCAAGTCGTACTGAGCATAGGTCTCGTAGTCTTTTTTCGACAAGGCTCCCGTCCGGTACATATTGAACAAAACGTCTTTGGCACGCGCCAGACCTAACTCGAGGTTTTCTTTGCTCTTTAGGCTACCGTCTGCAGCATAGGGGGAGTAGACAATCGGACTCTGTGGCAAGCCAGCGATAAAGGCCGCTTGTGGAACAGACAAGTCTTTCGCAGAGACGCCAAAGATCCCTTGAGCTGCGGCTTCCACACCTGCAATATTTTGTCCCCGATTGTTTCGTCCAAAAGGCGAGACGTTTAAGTAGGTGGTTAGGATTTCGTTTTTATCCATTCCCCTCTCTAAAGCTAGAGCATCGACAATCTCTGTCGCCTTACGAGTAAAGGTTGGAGCATCTCCTACGACTTGCTGTTTGATCAACTGCTGGGTTAAGGTCGATCCCCCACTAGAGGAACCGACACCGGCTACAGATCCAAGCGTCGCCCGAAGAACAGCTTTGGGTACAACCCCCTTGTGGCTTTCAAAGTTCTCATCCTCAGTAGCGATCACAGCCTTTTTGACATTGTCGGAAATGGCATCTCCAGCTACCGGCGTGCGGATCAAATCACTGTCCACTTCTGCAATCAGGCTCTTATCGGAATAGGTCAGTTTTGAAACACTGCTGACATTGCGAACCTGCTGGACTAGTTCTTCTGTCTTTGGAACCTTAACATTGCTAAAGAGGCTTGCTGCATAACCAATCCCGATCCCTGCGCCAAATAAAAAGAGGCACACAAATAAGGCGATCATCACATCCCACAAGAGTTTGAGCGTCCTCAAAAAGGTCGCAAAAATATCGCCGACAGACCAGCCACTTTCTTCATTTTTTTCCTTATTCGGAGTTTCTGTATACATCTTTGCAAAGAATTTTTGGACTTTCTTCCAAAACTCTTGCAGCTTCTCTTTTAATTGATTCACTGATTCTTTCTCCTTGTTCCCTATATTATAGCAGATTAGCCCCTTTGTTTTCAATCACAAGAGCGTAGAAATCCTCGTTCAATCTTCTTGAGTAAGGACAAGAAAATGACGGAAAGCATTGCCATTTCCGTGGTTTATGGTAGAATAGAGAAATGAATAAACTTATAAAGGAGAAAAGACACATGCACATTTTTGATGAGCTAAAAGAGCGTGGTTTGGTATTTCAAACGACGGATGAAGAAGCCTTGCGCAAAGCACTGGAAGAAGGTCAGGTTTCTTATTATACTGGTTATGATCCAACTGCTGACAGCCTTCACCTTGGTCACTTGGTTGCCATCTTAACGAGCCGTCGCCTTCAACTAGCAGGCCACAAACCTTACGCGCTCGTTGGCGGTGCGACTGGTCTCATTGGAGATCCGTCCTTCAAAGATGCTGAGCGTAGTCTCCAAACAAAAGAAACTGTTCAAGAATGGGTTCGCTCCATTCAAGGGCAATTGTCTCATTTCCTCGATTTTGAAAATGGTGACAACAAAGCCGAAATGGTCAACAACTACGATTGGTTCGGAAGCATTAGCTTTATTGACTTCCTTCGAGATGTTGGAAAATACTTTACGGTCAATGCTATGATGAGTAAAGAATCTGTTAAAAAACGGATTGAGACAGGGATTTCTTACACAGAGTTTGCCTACCAAATCATGCAAGGCTACGACTTCTACGTCCTCAACCAAGAACACAATGTCACCCTTCAAATCGGTGGATCTGACCAATGGGGAAACATGACAGCTGGTACTGAGTTGATGCGTCGTAAGGCAGATAAAACTGGTCATGTTATGACTGTGCCTTTGATCACAGATGCAACTGGTAAGAAATTCGGTAAATCAGAAGGCAATGCCGTCTGGCTCAATGCAGACAAAACATCTCCATACGAAATGTACCAATTCTGGATGAATGTGATGGACGCCGACGCTGTGCGCTTCTTGAAGATCTTCACTTTCTTGTCACTGGACGAGATCGAAGAGATCCGTAAGCAGTTTGAGGCTGCTCCTCATGAACGTTTGGCTCAAAAGATCTTGGCGCGTGAAGTGGTCACCCTCGTTCACGGTGAAGAAGCTTACAAGGAAGCCCTCAACATCACGGAACAACTCTTTGCAGGAAACATCAAAAACCTTTCTGTCAAAGAACTCAAACAAGGCCTTCGTGGTGTGCCAAACTACCAGGTCCAAGCAGAAGACAACCTCAACATTGTAGAACTCTTGGTCACAGCTGGTGTAGTGAATTCTAAACGCCAAGCCCGCGAAGATGTTCAAAATGGAGCGATCTACGTCAATGGCGAACGCATCCAAGACCTTGACTATGTCTTGAGCGATAGCGATAAATTAGAAAATGAATTGACCGTTATCCGTCGCGGTAAGAAAAAATACTTTGTTTTGACTTATTAAGAAAGTAAAACCACGAAGTTTCGTATGAACTTCGTGGTTTTCTTATACACTTTTTTCTGAGACTATTTCCCTTTTCTGCGATGCAACAAAGCTTGGTTGATTCGTTGAGTTTTTTTATGGAGTTGCCAAATCTGGTACAGCCAGATCAGGCCGTAAATGGCTAGAAAGATCAACCAAGGAATCGGGCTCCGTAAGGCTGTCCCCCAGCCAAAAAACAAGTAGGTTAATGCTAAGATGGCAGCTGTCACAACTAAATGCAAAGCCACACGCAAACTATAGGTCAAAAACTCTTCTTCCTCAAGAATGAAGGTCAAGATGCCCATTGTCCCACTCATCAAAAATATCGCTAGGATGTTGCGGACATTTACAGCGGGATAGACGATGTTGGTATAGACATGGGATAATAACACCAAACACAAATAAAAGAAGGATCCTGTCCTCATACCAGATACAAAATAAGCTATAACTCGTTTCATCACTTTCTCCTATACCCCTAAATAATCCATCAAGGATTTGACATATTTCCGACTGACACTTGATTTTACTCCACGTGTCAGTTTAGCCATCATATTGCCTGAAAAACTATCCGATAGCGATTCTAAATGGTCGATATTCATCACCGCGTGGCGTGATATCTGTAAAAAATTACGACGATTAATCCGATGTTGAAAATTTATCAAAGTATCTCTGATGGTGAACGTTTTGTCTGTCGTATAAATGGTTAGCTGATTCTTATCAATCTCGGCTAGAATAATGTCATCAATTTTCACCATGATCAAATGATCATCTGTTTTGATAGGGATCACTACTTGATTCACTGTCGAAAATTGTTCGAGATAGTCCATCACCTCTCGTGCTTGATCGGATAATTGCTTGGCTTGAATGACCACACAGGGGTCGTTTTCTGGGATATCCTGTTTTTCCTCAAAACGAATCTTCATTCCTACTCCAATTCTCACTTACTTTCTTTTACTCGATCTTTTTGCTAAGGAAATCCAAATCCCCAAAGCTAGAAGAATACCACCTAACACTATAAGGTATGTTTGTTCCTTTGTCAATAAGGCTTGCCATTTGAGCTGAACGCCCATTTTTTCTTGAAATTCTCGAAGAAGATCATCTCGCCCCTTAAAGGTTTCGCTCACTGCTTCTTTCATGAGTACTTGTCGATAAAGTGCAGCAATATAAGTTGCTGGAGTACATTCCATTAGTAGTTGTGCAAAATCAGGTAAAACACCTAAAGGTACATAAGTCCCTACCAAAAAACCAGAAGCTGTACCCACTATGGTCGAAAACTTCCCAAGACTGTCTACGGAATGGAAAAAATAAACAAAAATGGCATTCACTAAACTAGAAAGCAGGCTACTAAGCAACATGATGAGGAGTACCTCAGGTAATAGAGAAAGGGTTGGAACTTCTCTAAAATAGCCACACATCAGCACATACATAAGGGCCTGCATGAAAAAAGAGATGATGATTGCGCTCGTTAGATACGAAAATGGTAACCGCCACTTTCCTTGGTCCGATAAATAAAGATCCTGATCTACTTGATGTTCACGGTCCTTTACTAACTGAGTCAGGGCAGCCAGACTTGTCGTAATCCCTGTCACAGCCAGTGTCCCACTCATTAACCAATTATTTAACACAGGACCACTATTGGGGAGCTGAGCCCAAGCATCTGTTAGATTTTTTTGAAGAAAAATAATATAGAGAACAAAGGAAATCAAGGCTCCCAACAGGGAGAAGAAAACTCCTGAACGATTCCTAAAATACAATAAAAAATTTCGCTTTAGTAAGGCTAGCATTAGCGGACCTCTCTTCCTGTAAGTGCAATAAAGGCATCATCCATGGTCCCTGGACGAAACTCAAAATGGGCTAGATTATCTCTAACTTGCGCCAGATAATCAATGGCTTCCCTTTCACTCTTGGGTTGAAAAATATACTCCAATTGACTTTGTTGCTCTACTGACATTCCCGAAGATTTGAGACTTTCTATCTGCTGCATCTCCTTGAAACGAATCTTTAAGATATTAGTAGCATACTGACTCTTAATATCTAGTGCCGATCCTTGAGCAATCACTTCCCCATGGTCTACAATATAAATTTGATCAGCTTCATCTGCCTCGTCAAGATAATGCGTGGTCAAAACAACAGTCATTCCCTCTTCTTTCTGCAATTGATAGAGCAAATCCCAAATAGACTTCCGGGTTTGAATGTCTAAACCTGTCGTTGGTTCGTCTAAGAAAAGAATATCTGGTTGTGAGAGCAAAGCACGCGCAATATCAACCCGACGCTTTTGGCCACCTGAAAGCGTCCCGTATTTCTGCTTTTGGAAAGCTGATAGACCTAGCCGATTAATGAGACTAGATACACGATTGGGTTTTAGGCCTTTGTACTGTCTGGCACGAATGGTCAGATTTTCTCTAACCGTTAGCATCTCATCTAAGACACTAGTCTGGAAGACCACACCAATTTTAGTATCTGGTTCATAGATGATTTCACCTTGCGTTGCTTGTTTCAAACCAATCAACATGGAAATCGTCGTTGATTTCCCCGCCCCATTTGGTCCTAGAATTGCATTAAACGTTCCCTTTTCAAACTGTAAGTGAATATTGTTTACGGCTAAATGATTTCCATATCGTTTACTGATGTTTTTAGCTTGTAATATCATGTTCTCTCTCCTTTTGATAGAACCAGTCTAGCAAAAAAGCCGCTTAAAAAACGGCTTTTGGGGATAAGTGGTCAAAATGAAGAGATGAGTGGCGAGATAGAAGAGATTAAAATGAGGAAATTAAATAAAGAGACTCAAGTTCCATTCAATACCGCGTAGATTCGTTAAAAAAGTGTGACTTAGTCCCATTAAAACATCGGTTGCTATCTAGAGGCTCTTTTGTTACACTACTAATATGAATACACCGATCAAACCAAAATTACAACGATTTCAAACAGCCACTGCTTTTGCCTGTCCCATTTGTCAATTGAACCTAGAACTTGTGGGGACCAGTTTTAAATGTCCCAAGGGCCATTCTTTTGATTTAGCAAAATTTGGCTATGTCAACCTGGCTCCTCAGATCAAACAATCGAAGGACTATGACAAAGAAAATTTCCAGAATCGCCAGCTGATCTTAGAAGCAGGTTTTTATGAGCCGATTCTAACAGCGATCGGACAAAAAATTCCGACCAGTGATGCTAGAATTCTAGATATCGGTTGCGGAGAAGGCTATTACTCCCGAAAACTACAAGAAGCCTATCCCAAGGCTACTTTCTATGCCTTTGATCTTTCCAAGGAATCTGTGCAACTAGCTGCCAAGAGTGACGCTAGCTGGAAGGTCAATTGGTTTGTAGGAGACTTGGCTCATTTACCCATTCAATCCAAGAGTATAGAGGTCATTTTGGACATCTTCTCCCCGGCTAATTACGCTGAATTTGAGCGTGTTTTAAAGGCTGAAGGGGTCATCATTAAGGTCGTTCCAACCTCTTCTCATCTGAAAGAAATTCGTCAGTTGGCCCAAGATCAATTGACCAAGCAATCCTACTCCAACCAGGAAATTTTGGTGCACTTTGAAGACCACTGCCAAATCCTCTCATCCGAAACGGTCAGCCTCACCAAGAGTTTAACTCCTGAAGAACGCCAGGCGCTCCTCGCCATGACCCCTCTTCTATTTCACGTAGACCAAGAAAAAATCGACTGGACCCAACTCACAGAAATCACCATTGAGGCCCAAATATTGGTTGGGAAAATCAAGATACAAAGAACGTAAAATGAAAAGTAAAAAGGCTGAGACAAATCGTCTCAGCCTTTTACTCATCTTCTGCATGCTCTGTCATGACTTGTAACGCACGTTTTTAAATCCTTTTGGCTATCTGTGCGATTTTTTCGAGTTCTTCTTTCCGTTGACGATCACTCATATACTCCACTCGTGTAACTTGTGTCACTTTAACCGGTTTAATACCACAGGGTTTCAAGATTTGGGATTTTAGAACCTTTGCGTAGTCTTGAGAAAAAGGAAGAAAAATTTTTGGCGTATTATGCGTCGTAATGATCCACGCTTTTCCATCTAGTTGCCCCACCGGACCTCGAGGTCCATTCTGATAAGCAAAACCTGCAACAAAAACACGATCAATAAAACCTTTTAAAATAGCTGGCATTCCACTCCACCAAGTAGGGAAAATAAAAATCAACTGATCCGCCCAACTCAATAAATCTCTATACGGTTTCATGTCTTCATTATGCTGTAAATCTCTCCTTTTATGCCTTTCATCAAAACGTAAAACCGGATCAAAGTTTTCTTTATATAAGTCTACTATTTTAACCTCATGCTCTGGTGCTAAATGCTTTTGCACAGTTTGAAGGATTGATGCATTATAACTTGTTTCATTCGGATGTGAATAGATTATTAAAACATTCATCAGCTATCTCCTTTTATATAAATATCAAGCATCGTTCTAACGGTCTTTTGAACATCATTTTCTTTAAAGCTTTCTCCAACGGGACTCCTTACCAATAGAGCCAAACCAGCAATAAAACTCCAAAAATGGATCAAAATTTCTGCGTCACTACTAGAAAGATTTTCCTCATCTTTAAGTCTTAACGCTACCGACTTAAAATGTTCAAATCCTGGTAAAGAGGAGTTGACTGAAATAGTTTCCTGAGATAACTCCAAATAGTTATATGGAAATTTGATAAATAATGCTTCAAATAGATAGGTTTCCTCTTGGGCAAACCTTACAAAGTTACAGCCCATCAGAGTTAGTTGAGTTCTTGCATCTATAGAAGTATCAATCCCTTGTATCATATTTTTCAAAAAGAACATTGATAAGTGTTCCATAACCACTTGAATATATCTATCTTTACTTCCAAAATGCTTATAGGGAGCTCCATGAGTCACCCCGCATTTTTGAGCTATTGTACGCATAGACATCCGGTCAATCCCGTTAGTTCTGATTTCTTCAATGCCGACCAAAATTAACTTTTCTTTCAGTTCTTCCGTATTCCGTTTCATTTGACCACCTTTCCTTATCAAAGTATACGCCGTCTACTTTTTATAAAGTATACACTGTCTACTTATATTTGTCAAATAAAAAATACTCAAAACTTAGCTTCAGGGTCTCTGACCTTCTGTCACGTACTCACCTAAGGAAAGTTTCTAAGAAGACTT